>DGPO01000081.1:9852-13364 GCA_002390485.1 Halieaceae bacterium UBA4438
GCCCAGGAGAGGGACCCAGAATATAAAAGGAGGTGAGGCGTGAAGGCTGAACGAATGCCTAAGTCACAGCAAAACGTTTTTGGTGAGCCCATAGAGCTCTGCTGCAATGACCCTGTGACTGGTTTTTATCGTGACGGACACTGTAATACGGGCCCAAACGACCTGGGCACACACACGGTTTGCGCTTTGATGACTTCGACGTTTCTTGAGTACTCCGCGTTGGCCGGTAATGACCTGAGTACACCGCGTCCTGAGCACGGTTTCCCCGGACTCGTCGAGGGGAACCGATGGTGTTTGTGTGCTCTGAGGTGGGAACAAGCGCATCGAGCCGGAAAGGCACCCAAACTGTACCTAAGGGCAACTAACATTGTGACCTTGAGGGCCATCCCGCTTGACGTGCTTAAGCCTTACGCCTTAGACCTCGTGTGAGAGGTGTGCGTAGTTGCTTTGGAGGATGGCCTTACAAGCGATCTAACTGGTAGCCTCGTCCCCACTAATCGGGTTGTTTTTTCTGACAACACTAGGCGTAAGCGGGAGCGTGGCGCTTCGCGAAAACTGGGGGCTAGATGAAGGTTTCAAGAGTTTCAGGCGCATTGGGTGCGTCGGTGTCTCAGCTCGATGTAAGAGCGGCTTTAGCCGATGGAAGCATGGGTGTCATCCGCGACCTGCTCAACGAGCACGAAGTACTGTTCTTCAGAGATCAATCATTGTCGCCGGCTGAACAGCGTGATTTGGCAAGACTTTTTGGACCACTGCAGACACACCCAGCCTACGGCACGGTCGACAATATTCCGGAAGTCATGTTGTTGGAGAGTACCCCCGAAAACCCCTCTAAAATTGAGGTTTGGCACTCTGATATGACGTTTCGTCAGCACCCGCCATCCGTGACGGTGCTCCGCGGCATTACCATTCCTGAAGTGGGTGGCGACACGCTCTTTGCCAGTATGACCTCGGCGTATGATTCGCTGTCTGAGGGTATGAAGCGTTACCTTGAGCCGTTGGTCGCTGTTCATGACTTTTCACACGGTTTTAAGGAGAGTCTAGCGGAGCCAGGTGGTCGTGAGCGGTTGGCGACCGCACTTGCAGAGAATCCGCCCGTCAGACACCGCGTCATTCAAACGCACCCAGAAACCGGCAGGAAAGTTATTTTTGTCAATGCGCTGTTTACCGCCCACATCGAAGGATTGTCGCCACTGGAGTCCTCTGAGGTGCTTCGCTTTCTTTACCAGCATAGCGTCCTGCCGGAGCACACCTGCCGCTTTAACTGGCGACAAAATAGCATTGTGTTATGGGATAACCGCAGCACTCAACACAAGCCAGTTAACGACTTTTTACCCGCAAGGCGAGCGCTGCATCGTGCCGTGAGTGAGGGTGATCAACCCTACTGATTACGTGGCCTCTTGCAGGTAGCTTTCAACCTCACGTTTCACCATGGGTGCAAAAAGGTAAAGCGCAATGAGATTGGGTATCGCGATGAGGAAGATCATCGCATCGGAGAAGTCGAGTACGGCCCTCAACTCCAGCACGCATCCGAGCGCAAAAAACGTAAGAAAAGTTGCTTGGAAGGCAATGGTGCGCCACTTGCCAATACCCACTAAGTAATTCCATGCAGTGAGCCCGTAATACGACCACGCCAATGCGGTTGAGAAGGCGAATAGTACGGCTGCGCAGGCAATAAGGTAGGGAGCCCAAGGCAAGTGATAGGCAAACGCTGCCGACGTGAGCTCAATTCCTGCGAGTTCACCCCCCATCAGTCCATTCGGAACAGCGGTTGTGAGGATGACCAGCGAGCTCAATGTCAGTACCACCACAGTGTCGATAAAGGGCTCGAGTAATCCAACGAGCCCCTCGGACGCCGGCTCTTTCGTTTTAACCGCAGAGTGTGCGATGGAGGCAGAGCCCAAACCGGCCTCATTGGAAAATAGCGCGCGTTGGAAGCCGATGATCAACGCGCCCAGTGCCCCACCCGCCATGGCGTCGCTGCCAAAGGCGCCCGACACGGCGCTCGCAATAGCCGCGGGAATATTCTCCCAGCTCATACTGATGATGACCAAGCAGCCTAAAATATAAATACCCGCCATAAAGGGAACGATGACCGCCGCCGCGCGTGCAATCGATGTGATGCCCCCAATAATGACCACGCCTACAATGGCGGCCAGGACAATACCAAAGGCTAAGGAGTAATCGACGAGGAAACTTGTCTCACCACCGGTGATCACCAGCATCTGTTGGTAGGCTTGATTGGACTGAAACATGTTGCCCACGCCAAAGCAGCCCACAACCAGTGCAAGTGCGTAGAGCATTCCGAGGCTGCGTCCGACTTTTGGCCAATGGCGCTCTGTGAAATAGGCGTCGAGATAGTACATTGGACCACCTGAAACGGTCCCGTCTGGGTGCACACGGCGGTATTTCACACCCAAGGTGCACTCGATCAGTTTTGTGGACATTGACAAAAAACCCGCGACGAATAGCCAAAACGCCGCGCCTGCGCCGCCGAGACTGATGGCCACCGCCACGCCACCAATGTTTCCCACGCCCACGGTGCCCGATATCGCGGTTGCAAGTGCTCGAAAGTGACTGATTTCGCCCTCGGCAGAGGGGTCTTTAAAATCCCCTCTGACGTGCCTAAACGCCAGCCAAAACCCGCGAATATTGATAAATCGAAGGTAGAAAGTAAAAAATAAGGCGCCGATGGCAAGCCAAAGGACCACGAGCGGCACGTCTTGACCAAACAGAGGGACGGCAAAGAAAACGACACTGGATAAAGTGCTCGCCAGAGGCGCCATGAATGCGTCAATTGACGCGGCTAGCGTATCCATAATGCTCTCTTCCTATCCATGATGAAAAATTCGTAAAAGCGATGATTAAGGCTTATGCCGCAGCTCTCGTGCTGCCCCTATTGCAATCCCTACACCGATCCAAACGGCCTCTTGAGTTAACACGTAAAGCACTGCACCGAAGGTGAGTCCCATTCCGATAAAAAAACCCTGCGGTGGACTAAATTTGTTCTTACTCATATTTCACCTTACATTGCGTCCAAGACGGCACGGGTTTTAGTTCGGTGAGCAGTACACTGACCATGAGGCTCTCTCGAGTCAAGTTACTCGCGGGCTTAGCCACTGTGACGGCACAAAACCGAGGAGTTGCGCGCGTTGGCACTGAAAATAATAGCCTGGATGAACTTTATACTTGCGCTTGCCGGGCTGCTCAAGTTTTTGCCGATCACCTATTTGATCGTCTTGTCGGCTTGGCGCCCACCGTCGGACCCGGACCTTATTTGGTCTGTCGATCTTATTTCAGATACTTATTTGATCGTGCTTGTGTGGCTGGCCGTTGCCTTTGGATTGCAGAAGGCGAGCGGTCGCGCGATGATTTTGCCGTGGCGCTGATGACGCCCTAGCGCTTCGAGCAGCACTGTCTGCGTCTTATTGCTGCGGGAGTGGCAAATGTTGCGTGCGCGTCAATAAAGTCGGTGCCTCTTGTCGGATTCGATGAATTTCTTAGCGCTTTGG
>DGPO01000041.1 GCA_002390485.1 Halieaceae bacterium UBA4438
CGTCGATTCTGACTCCAAAGCCAGTTGGCCACTCGGTGTAATTGAAGGGCGTGGAAGCCCTTAAAATAAAGCAATGGCAGGTGGAGCGACTCGCAGGCCGAATCACGATCAAAAACAGCGGTTAAGTCGGTGCGCATGGCGGAACGAATATCATCGCGCGTTGCGAACGCGTCCGATATGACGTGACACAAGACACGTGCGGGGACGCTCGCGCAATCGATTTGCTGTCCAAGGTGTGCGCTGAGGGCGCTTTCTAAACTAGAGTGATTGAGTATTGTCACTGTCAAAAAGTCTGTGAGCATTGGCTCTACTTTTATCAGCTCCCGAACTTCGTCACAGATTTGCAGCCAGAGCGGATCATTGGCGTGTTCACTGTCAGTCCTTGGAAGCACCGGTAGGCTCATTCTTACCTCATTTTTCTATGAACAGTCATCAATGGATCGATGACATATTAGTGATCTAGACCGTGTGCTGTACAGCGCCATAGCCCTTGATGATCCAGCGCGTATTTGCGCTCGAAGAGCGTCAAAGGGTCTGTGACACTCAGCGCAGTCGTCTCCGCTTGCAGTCCTAGCAGTTTAGACGCTTTTGCAAACTCGTCGACATAGATTTTCCAGTTGCTCCTGACCTCAATGACACCCCCTAATGTCTTGAGTAAGGGAAATGACGGGTGCCCATGAATTCGTCTCTTGAGATGTCCTTTTTTGGGCCACGGATTGGGGTAAAGCAAATAATGCTTTTGACACTTCACTTGGGCTTCAACTAATTCAGCCCAGACGTGCTCGCAGGTTGCTTGAAAGAGACGGTAGTTTTGGTGAGGCACCCGAAGATGTTTTGACAGTCGGTCGGACGACTTATCAATGCCGATGACCAATGCATCTGGGTGATCGGCCGCTATTTTTGTCGTGCTCATTCCTGTCCCACAAAAGGAGTCCAGAATCAGTGGTCCCCGGTGACGGTTGAGTAGCGAGAGGATCTCTTTAGAGGCAGCCCTAGAGTGTTCTGGAGTGGGTTCACGCCAAGATGTGGCGAGGTGTTTTTGTACAAGCCCCTCGAGATCGTCGTGAATTTCTCTTTGGTTCGACTGAACACTTGTTTTTATGCCTTGTTCCATTCGCTTTCGGACCTAGGTGTTACGATTATGAGTAACTTGGTTATGGGTAATGGTTTCAATGCGACGTGACTTAAGACCGTTTTGGGTGAAGCAGGTATACCTAACGTTTCGATCCTTGTGGGTGTGGTGGTTTCTTGCGCCCCGCTGCGAATTGTTGGGAGAACACGCCACAATCATGTCCCCCTGGTTCGTCATTATATCAGGCCCAAATATCCGTATAGGGCACTCTTTTACTGCGATTGGTGAAATACATCACCCCGTGCAGATCGGTGTTTGGGGCAGGAACTTTGGCGAGGGGCGAGTAGAGCTGGGTAGCGCCTGTTTAATGAGTCCCGGCGCGCGCATTTCAGCGAGTGACGAGGTGGTGCTGGGTAACGGTTGTATGATGGCGCACGGATCTTACATCACAGACTCTGACTGGCATGGGCTCTACGACCGGGTTAATCGAGATGCGGTCGCTAAGCCCGTTCGTCTTGGTGACAACGTGTGGCTTGGCGATCGATCCACGGTCTTAAAAGGTGTGACCATTGGCGAGAACAGTATTGTAGCTGCAAGTTCAGTCGTGACGAAAGATGTCCCGGCTAACGTCATTGTGGCCGGAAATCCGGCCGTGGTTGTCCGTCAGTTAGATGCTGATGAGCCGCGTTACACCCGCGAAGATATGTTTCGCGACCCCAGCGAGACTCAGGCTTACTTCAGGGCGCTTGATCAATCTCTGCTTGCGGAAAATTCGTTCTGGCGTTGGTGTTTGTCCGCCGTATTTCCGCGCTCAAGACCCGAGCAGTAGGCGGGTGAGCGGGCAGCTGTTGCGATTGTAAGTGCGTCCACTGTCGCGGCACCGGCCAGCGACAGGGCGGCTGCGGCAGCGGCGAGTGTTGTTCCTGTGGTCACAACGTCGTCAATCACTAGAATCCGCTGCTTATTTAGGCGACGAAGCACCTGAAAGTGCGCTGTGTCGATGTGTCGCGCCTGTCGACTTTTTAGGTGCTGATAGGGCAGTGCTTTTCGATGTTGAAGAAGGGGGGTGGGTGGTGCGGTCACGCCTTCTCGGGCCAGTGCATTGGTCAGTAGCCACGTGTGGTCGAACCCTCTTGTAAGACGCCGACGCCAGTGCGTTGGAATCGGTGCTACGAAATCGTAGCTTTGTGTCGGAACTGCTGACGACGCGCTGATCCAGCGGGCGATAATGGGGGTGAGTTCGAGCATTCCTTTGTACTTCCAGTGAGTGATTAAGTCTGGGACTTTTCCCTGATAGTAAAAGGCGCTGTCAAGACGTCGAACGTCAGGAATAAAAGCGTTCCCCTGGGACTGATGTTGCGTCCGTGGTAAACCAACCGCCGAGGGGTGTGCCAGTGAATCTCTCGCAACAACTGCGTCGCTGCTTGATGGTGTTTGACGATGGTGGCACTCAAGCGAGGTAATGCAGTCGCCACAAAGTCGGTTTGGTGACAAGTGGACAGTATCGCAAAGAGCGCAGCGAGGAACGAGTAGGCTTGTTATGACCTTGTATGCAGGGTGATTAGACGCGCGCCGATCGCATCGACTGGCAATTAAGCTTTTGATTCTGCTCACCATGTCAGTAAGCTTAAACAGTAGTTGTTGTTACGAAGACATCAATTTAGGTCCTCGATCGGACGTGATCGACTAAAATTAGCCAAGCATGACGAAGTGCTAGATCAGAGAGTGACTATGAGCAGTAACAGCGAGCAACCTGAAGGTAATGACGATCACCCTGCGTTGTCCGAGGAGGATCAGGCGCGAGTAGACTATGTCGTGAGGACTGGCGTCAACTCGACGGATAAAAGGCCCTTCAGGCCGATATTGCTGCTGGTGTTACTGGTCTTGGTGGTCACAGGATTTTCGCTTCTGAGCCAAGTTCTGGCGCGGTGGGCTGGCGTTTATTAACCTGTGACGGCTAAGGTGTTAGAGACGGTATAGATTTCGTTGATAGATCCGCTCTTCAATGATTAGCCACAGCATCAGCAGTAGAATCGTAGATTGAATGACCGTATAGGTGGTGAGACTGAACGTTTCGCCCTCGGGCAGGGTTCTGACGAGACGCAGCGTGCCACTAAGATGAAAATACAGCTGCACCCAAAAAATACCAATAAAAACCGGTTCAATATTGCGATCAAAGTTTATTGCGATGGTCCCTGCTGCGATCATCAGGAAGCCAATGAGGAACCGCAGTTGGTGCAATTGGTAGTCCGCCTCTAGATTCGTAAAGCTAGAGGCCATCATTGGGAGGAGCGCTCCACTAAACCAACCCATGACGTAAGACAAAGTGAGCAGCATGAGCACTACCCAGCATAAGCGAAATCGAATCGACCGTTTATAGAGCGTGTTCCTGACGCTTTTCAGATCGAACAGAGGCATGTCTTTGAGCAGTGCGTCAATCTCTTCTTTTGACGGTCTTGGCTCTGCACTTGAATCGGTTTTTTTCATGCGTCTTCAAGCTCCCACTGTTTAAATGCCACGTAAGTTACAGCAAGCAAGAAGGCGGGCCGAGTCACTTGAACAGCAGTAGCGAGCGGATGCTGTGCGACAAAAAGAACTTTATCCAGCACCAAATAGTCCTCAAAGAACATAATCCAAGCGACTA
>DGPO01000048.1:0-7992 GCA_002390485.1 Halieaceae bacterium UBA4438
CGCCAGGCGAGATGATCCTCGGTCAAGTGGGGGTTTGGTATGCGTGCGGAGTCAAAGGTCAGGCTCATTCTCTCTTCCCAGCGTTATTTTTATGTCCACGGGTTTATAGGCGCCTCAAGGGGGGCGAGTCAAATCGAATATCGCGTTAGAATGGCATCCGGCGATACAGAGTGTGCGTAGTGTTTATAGCAAAATACACTGGCTGTTATCACTCAGTGCTTCACCACAGGAACCGGTATGAGATTTATTGGTGCGTCGAACTACGACCACGGAACAAAACCCAAGATAGGCGTACTGCTGACTAACCTCGGAACACCCGAGGCGCCGACGGCGAAGGCGCTTCGCCCCTATCTAAAGCAGTTCCTTTGGGACCCCCGGGTCGTCGAAGTACCGCGCCTACTTTGGTGGATGATCCTCCACGCGTTTATTTTGACCACGCGTCCCAAAAAATCGGCTGAGGCCTACGCAGAAGTCTGGACAGAGCGTGGTTCGCCACTGCTTTATCACTTAGAAGATCAGGTCGCAGGGGTGCATGACACGCTCACGGCCCGTCTCGGCGAACACGTTATCGTCAAAGGCGCGATGCGCTACGGACAACCGTCGATCGAGTCGCAAGTTCAAGCGCTCCTTGAAGAAGGGGTTCAGCAATTGGTTGTGCTGCCACTCTACCCACAGTTTGGAGGACCGACGACCGCCTCGACGTTCGATGCTTTATCGAGTGAGCTGCAGCGTCAGCGCTGGGTCCCCGACCTTCGGTTCGTCAGTTCGTATCACGACCATCCGGCCTATATAAAAGCGATCGCGCAGAGTGTTCAACAACATTGGGACACACACGGTCGTGCCGATAAGCTCATACTGTCTTACCACGGCATGCCAAAGCGTTATTTGCTCGAGGGCGACCCGTACCACTGCCAGTGCCTAAAAACATCGCGCTTGGTTGCGGCTGAACTGGCGCTTAGTGAGAACGACTACATGTCAACGTTCCAGTCCCGTTTTGGTCGAGACGAGTGGCTAAAACCCTATACCGATGAGACGCTGCAAAGTCTTCCAGACCAAGGTGTGAAGTCACTGCAAATTATCTGCCCTGGGTTCTCAGCAGATTGTCTTGAGACCATTGAAGAGATTGGCATGGAAAACCGTGACTACTTCTTAGAGGCCGGTGGCGAGCGCTACGAATACATCGCCTGCTTAAATGCCACAACAGACCACATAGAGGTCATTTCAACGCTCGTCACTGAACAGCTTGAAGGTTGGACCGCGCCGAAATACGACGCAGCGGCCGCAAAGCGTGAGGCCGGCAAGTTAGGCGTAAACTAATCGGCCCTACTACTGGTGGTAGTGCGGCTCAAGTAGGCCCAGCGCTAAGGCAATGGCGAGCCCCAGCGCAAAGCTTACTGTCAACTTGACGCGATCGTGACTGTGAAACTGGACCTCGGGTAAAATATCGGCCAGCGCGATGCACATAAACGCGCCTGCAGAAAAAGCTAAGGCCGCGGGTAGCACATTAGCAATCGGTCCGTTAAAGCCCAGGTAAAACGCAATCGCGGCAATGGGACAGAGCGCGGCAAAAATCGCGTTGGTGATCGCGCGATGCTTTTCACTCCAACCGTCCAGACGCATCATCGTCTCGATCGACAAAGAATCGAGTGGTTTGTGCAGTAAAATTGCGACGAAGACCGCAAATCCAGGCAAGACGAGCGACGTGACTTCAACTCTGAGAATCGCACCCAGCGCAACGCCGTCCAAGATGGTGTGAATACTCAAGCCCAAAAACAAACCAAGCCACCCCACATCACGCGGGGGGTGCGCGTGATCATGAGCATGTGCGTGATCGTGGGCGTTTGCTTCTAAGCAGGCCGTGTCGTTATCAACAATATCGTGCTGATGAAAATGAAAGAGCCTCAGGAGCAACAGCATAAAAACAAGGCCGCCCAATACAAAATACATGGTCTGATCAATCGGCTGTCCAAGCTCAACACTGTGCGGTATGAGGTGAAGACCCGCAACACCCAGCATCAGTCCGGCGACCAGGCTCATCACCAGCTGGGTCTGCACGTGAGACAACTGATAACGACGCGGCAGCCAACCACCCATCCAAGAGGCTAAAAATAGCGCGAGGCTGTACGTTATCAATGTCATCATTGTCTGTTCCAGCTATCGCGTAGTGATGAGGTTGTCTCGGTGAATCAACTCTTCATCACCTCCGAAACCCAGTATAGACTCGATCTCAGTTGAAGCACGTCCGCGCAATTTTCGCGTTTCAACAGCGCTGTAATTGCATAAACCGCGTGCGATCTCTTGCCCGCGGGTGTCGAGGCAACGAACCAAGTCTCCCCGGACAAAGTCACCGCTCACGTCAACAACACCCACGGGCAACAGGGAGCGTCCTAAGTCACAAATACCGCGCACTGCGCCGTCGTCTAGCGTCACCGCGCCCTTAGGGTAAAGCAAGGACGCCAGCCACTGTTTACGTGCAGGTTGAGGTTGTTTGTCGGTCGTCAATAAAGTCCCTACCGGTGCGCCTCTCTTGAGCGCTCCCACGGTTTCAGGTTCCCTGCCGTCCGCGATAATGGCCAAGGCGCCTGACCGAGCCGCCAACCGCGCGGCGCGAAGCTTACTGATCATGCCACCGCGGCCGAGGGCGGTTCCCTCTGAGACCATCTTGTCCAGTGTCGTGTCGTGGGCATCAGCCTCCGAAATCAACTGTGCGTCCGGTGTGGCTCTGGGGTCCGTATTGAACAGTCCCGCTTGATCCGTGAGCATGACCAAAAGGTCTGCATCAATGAGGTTGGCAACCAATGCAGCCAACGTGTCGTTATCACCAAAACGAATTTCGTCGGTGACCACGGTATCGTTCTCATTAACGATTGGAATGACCCCCTGGGCGAGTAGCGTCTGCAGTGTCGCCCGCGCATTGAGGTATCGTTCGCGCGAGCGAACGTCGTCATGGCTGAGTAGAATTTGCGCGCACAGATAGCCAGAGGGGGCAAACGCCGCTTCGTAGGCCTGAACCAAAGACGACTGCCCCACAGCGGCTGCCGCTTGAAGCTGGTCCAACGCACTCGGTCGCATTGTCATATTAAGTCGTGCAAGCCCAGCAGCGACGGCACCACTGGATACGATGATGACTTCCGCGCCGTCCTCTCTCAAAGCAATAACATTTTGCGCAAGACGCTCTATGGAGGCCTTGTTTAGACCCTGCCCGTTGTCCGTCAGTACTGCGCTGCCAATTTTAATGACCCACCGACGCGCATCCGTCAACGATTGGCGGGCATTACTGCTCAACTTCGGTATTCAACTTCAACATCCGTGTCATCGATGCTGTCGTCGTCCTCGTCTTCGACATCGCTGAGTTGGCCAAGACGCGCCGCTTGTCGCTCTAAGCGTAGCGACTCGATACGCTCGCGCGCCTCGCTCTGCATCTGCATTTGGACGTCTTGCTCTCGGAGTTTGACCTCCTCGTCCTCCGCTTCCTGTTGATTGAGAAACTCAATCGCCGTCATCAAATCGCCACTCAAGCGCACCGTTTCGCGCCCACTGATCGCCGCCACTTCGTAAACCGGTCCCTCCCAATCGAGCGCCTCGACAATGGCCTGACGCCGTTGTTTCAACGTTTCTTCATCAATGAGGTCAATTTTATTGAGTACCAACCAACGCGGGCGCGCTGCCAAAGTGGGACTAAAGCGCTCAAGTTCACGGACAATGGACAAGGCTTGCTGCGCAGGGTCGCTCTCATCAAACGGCGCCACGTCGACCAGATGCAAAAGCACACGATTTCGAGTCAAGTGCTTTAAAAATCGGATACCAAGACCCGCACCATCGGAAGCTCCCTCGATCAGGCCCGGAATATCAGCCACAACAAAGGAGCGATGGGCATCGACTTTAACCACGCCTAAATTAGGCACTAGCGTCGTAAATGGGTAGTCAGCCACTTTGGGTTTTGCGGCCGACACGGCACGAATAAGCGTTGACTTCCCCGCGTTAGGCAGCCCCAGCAGGCCCACGTCCGCCAGCACTTTCAATTCCAGCTTTAGGTTCCGAGACTCGCCCACCGTTCCCTCGGAGAACTGCCGGGGTGCACGGTTGATACTTGACTTGTAGCGCGTATTTCCAATGCCATGAAACCCGCCCTGGGCGACTACCAATCGGTCGCCTGCGGCTTGAATATCACCCAAGATCTCATCGGTCTCCTCATCGATTATCGTGGTGCCCAAGGGCACCGGGAGTACGATGTCGTCACCGGCTTTACCCGTGCAGTTTCGTCCACGCCCCGACTCTCCGTTTTGTGCTCGGAACTTACGGGTAAACCGATAATCCACCATGGTGTTGAGCGACGCGCTTCCCTCTAAAACAACACTGCCGCCGTCACCGCCGTCACCGCCATCGGGACCGCCCAGTGGTATGTACTTCTCGCGGCGAAAGCTAACGCAGCCGTTACCACCTTTGCCAGCGTGCACTTCAATAACCGCTTCATCGACAAATTTCACGAATCACTCCTGCAGACCACCGCCTAAAAAAAAGCCTGAGCCCAAAAAAAAAGCCCCGTCGACTGACAGGGCTTTTTCAAAAACTAAGCGGCTATCAGGCAGTGACAATACGAACTTGCTTACGATTTTGCGGCCCGCCCTTGTAGAACTCAACTTTACCCGCTGCGGTTGCAAATAATGTGTGGTCTTTACCAATACCTACGTTTGAACCTGCATGAAACTTGGTGCCGCGCTGACGAACAATAATGCTGCCCGCCGATACTTCTTGACCACCGAAGGCTTTCACGCCCAAGCGTTTACTCTCGCTGTCGCGTCCGTTACGGGTACTACCACCAGCTTTTTTATGCGCCATTAGACTACTCCCTGGTTATCCCTTGATCCCTGTGATTTTCACTTCCGTATACCACTGCCGATGACCTGTCTCATTGCGGTAGTGCTTACGGCGATTGAACTTCACAATCTTAATCTTTGCGTGGCGTCCATGGCTTACCACTTCCGCGGTTACAGTGCTGCCGTCAACGACCGGCGCACCGATCTTAACATCTGCGCCTTCGCCCACCATGAGTACCTGGTCGAATTCGACCGACTCGCCTGTCGCAACTTCAAGCTTCTCAAGCTTGAGTACTTCACCTTCTTCAACGCGATGCTGCTTTCCACCGCTAATAATTACTGCGTACATGTGTATTTCCTTCCAGTTAGCCTGCTCGCTGTATGAAAACCGCCAAAGCGGGGCAGAGCGTAGGCACTCGAGTGTTGATCAAACAAGGGCGCGGAGAATACGGGTTTTCGCGTCGTGACGCAAGGCTAGTCTTAACTCGCCCACCTCTTGGTGGCAACAAAGACAACCACACCTTATAATCGCGCCTCACCGCGGAGAAGCCCCATTGATAAATGACATAAGAGCCAGCGTTGAGGCGGACTTCGCCAGAGTAAACGCGCTGATCATCGATCAACTGTATTCCGATGTCGACATGGTCGAAAACGTCGGTCAATACATCGTCGACTCCGGCGGCAAGCGCCTGCGTCCACTGCTGACTCTGCTGGCGGCCGCGTCGGTGGGTGAAGTCACAGAAAAGCATATTACATTTGCAGCAATTATCGAGTTTATACACACGGCCACCTTGCTTCATGATGACGTCGTTGATATTTCCACCCTTCGCAGGGGGAAGCCCACGGTCAACAGTGAATTTGGCAACGCGCCAAGCGTGCTTGTGGGCGATTTTCTCTACACCCGCGCCTTTCAGCTCATGGTGCAACTCGATGACATGCGAATACTGGCCTTGATGGCAGACGTGACCAACCAGATTGCTGAGGGTGAGGTGTTACAACTCGTGCGCGCGGGTGATCCCGAAACGTCTCGTGAGCAATACTTCGACGTCATCACGCGCAAAACCGCCATTTTGTTTGCGGCCGCCTGTGAAGGTGCGGTGATGTTAAGTGGCGAAAGCGACGATGTACTCGCCCAAATGCACAGCGTTGGACTGAACTTAGGGATTGCGTTTCAGCTGATCGACGACGTTTTGGACTACGAAGGCGACCCCGAGACCACCGGTAAAAACGTCGGCGATGACCTGAACGAGGGCAAGCCAACACTGCCACTGATTCATGCGATGACCCATGCGTCACCTGAGGGCACCGCCTTGATCGCCGATTCTATTCGTCAAAAATCAGTCGAAAACCTGGACGCCATTGTCGCGCTCGCTAAAACCACAGGTGGTATTCAAGAGACTCGTCGTGCGGCCATTGAACACTGTGGACGAGTGAGCACTGCACTTGCCGATCTGCCGGCAACGGCCGCCAGAGCCAGCCTCGAAAAATTAGCTGAATTTTCCATCGCTCGGGAGAGTTAACCCATGCTGCTAAGCAGTGATCACGCCGCCCTCAAGGCCGAGGCGGATCGCCTCAAAACCGTCTCGATCGCCAGCCTTCTTGAGCAAGACCCAGGCCGCGTTGATGCGCTGAGCCTGTCTGCTGCAGGTTTGCAGCTTGATGCCTCAAAGCAGCTGGTTGACGACTCCGCATTGCGGACACTGGCCAGCGCAGCAAGCGGTGCGGATCTTCAGGGCAAGTACTCACAATTGATCAGCGGTGCTCAAGTTAATATCACCGAAGAGCGTGCCGCCCTGCATACGCTTTTACGGGGGACTGCAGCAGAAGCGCTGCCCGAGCTCACTGAAGTGGTCAACAAGACGCTTCAACGCATGTCCGACGCAACCCATGCCGTTCATTCGGGTGCGCACACAGGCGCAACAGGCAAACCCTTCACCGACGTTATTAATATTGGCATTGGTGGTTCGGACTTGGGGCCCAGAATGGTGTGTCGCGCGCTCGATAGCGCAACGCCAAACCTGCACACACACTTTATTTCAAACGTCGATCCCCACGATCTCGATGTCGTGACCCGAGGGCTGAACCCTGAGACCACCCTTCTGATCGTCTGCTCTAAAACCTTTACCACCGAAGAAACACTGACCAACGCTCAACGTGCGAAGCAATGGCTGTTAAACGGGGGCGTGCCCGAAGCACGTATTGGGCAGCATGTGTTCGCTGTGACCACCAACCTCACCGCCGCAGCGGCGTTCGGCATCTCTGCAGATGCCTGCTTCCCTATGTGGGATTGGGTCGGCGGTCGTTATTCTGTGTGGTCGGCCATCGGCCTCGTCATCGCGCTAGGCTATGGCTGGTCTGCATTTACCGGGCTACTGGCCGGCGCAAACGCGCTGGACGAGCATGCGCGGGAAGTCGACCCACTCAAGAACCTGCCCATGCTTATGGCACTACTGGAACTCTGGAACACTCGCTATTTAGGCGTTGAGACTCATGTTGTGCTCCCCTATTCGCAGCGCCTTGAGCATCTGTCTGACTTCTTACAACAGCTCACCATGGAAAGTAACGGCAAGCGCGTAACCCTCACGGGTGAGGAAATTACCGAAGCTACCGCCCCGGTCCTGTGGGGATCAGCCGGCACCATAGGACAGCACTCCTACTACCAGCTGCTGCACCAAGGCAACCGCCGCTTTACCGCAGATATTGTTTTGCCACTGACCAATGGCGACGTCAATTTAGACGCGCACCGTAAGCTCGCCGCCAATGCTCTGGCGCAGAGCCGCGCGTTTCTGATTGGACGGACAGCGGACGAGTCTACCGAACTCGCCCGCGCAAAAGGACTGCCACCCCAGCTCGCGCCGCATTTTCAGATGCCAGGCAATCACCCGCACAATACGCTTGTGATGAAGGCAGTCAGTGCAGAAACTGTGGGCGCAATGATCGCCACATACGAACACAAAACCTACTTTTTATCGGCTCTAATGGGGCTCAATGCGTTCGATCAATGGGGCGTTGAATTGGGCAAAGCCATTGGCAAACAAATTCGTACAACGCTCGAGAACGCGACGGGAATGGACGATCTTGATGCGTCAACCGCGGCACTGGCCACCGCGTGGTTGGACGCAAACCACTGAGCATTCGTCAAAAAAAAGCCCGGTCATCACCGGGCTTTTTGTCG
>DGPO01000048.1:8027-8617 GCA_002390485.1 Halieaceae bacterium UBA4438
CCTGCTGCGCACATGGTAATCAATGCATAGCGCTTCTGCTGACGCTCGAGCTCATCAAGCGCAGTGCCCACAAGAATTGAGCCTGTTGCGCCAATCGGGTGGCCCAGCGCCATAGCGCCACCGTTGATATTCACCTTCTCACGGTCAAGGCCCAGCCTGCGAATGAACCGTTCCGCCACCACGGCGAACGCTTCGTTAATTTCCCAGACGTCAATGTCGTCTTTCGTGAGGCCCGCTTTCATGAGGACTTTCTCGGCGGCAGGTACCGGTGCGTTCAGCATCAGCGTTGGGCAATCTCCCATGTTGGCTGTCGCGACGATCCGCGCACGTGGCGTCATTCCATTCTTCTTCATGTAGGACTCTGACGCCAGCAAAAGTGCCGCGGCACCGTCAACGACGCCGGATGAATTGCCCGCGTGGTGAATGTGATTGAACGCTGTAATCTCAGGGTACTTTTGCTGAATCAATGCACCGTACGTGGTCCCCTGCTCGTCGATCGGCACATCACGCACAACACTAAACACGGTCTTGAGCTCGGAGAGACCCTCTCTCGTCGTCTGCGGACGCGGGAATTCCTCGTGATCGAGCGC
>DGPO01000048.1:8670-11642 GCA_002390485.1 Halieaceae bacterium UBA4438
CGTGCCGCGCGCGCTTGACTGACCATTGCAAGATTGTCCACGGCATCGCGATCGATTCCCTCAAGCGTTGCAATGGCGTCTGCACAGACGCCTTGCTGCGACTGGGGATGCAGGGCGCGCAGATCTAGATTACCCGAATCAATCATGGGCGGCTTCGTCGGATCGCCCGTTTGTCCGTGGTAGCTCATCATTTCGGTACCGCCGGCCACCACAAGATCTTCCATACCGGACATGATTTGTGCCGCCGCCAAGTTGACCGTTGTAATACCGGAGCCGCAGAAGCGATCGAGCGTCACACCCGATGACCGTACATCGTAACCGGCGTTCAGCGCAGCCATACGGCCTAAATCGCCGCCCTGCTTGCCGCTTTGCGACGATGTCCCCCAAATAATGTCATCGACGTCGGCCGTGTTGAGCGCATTACGCTCGGCCAGTGCGCTGAGCACCGTCGACCCGAGGTATGAGGGGTGAAGGTGTGCAAGTGCACCCTTACCGACTTTACCGACACCTCGTGGTGTCCGACATGCGTCTACAATGTATGCGTTGCCCATAGTCAATCTCCTTAGAGTGAGTGTTCAGCGCGTTTCGCTGCGCGCTTTTTCGTAATCATGGCTCAATCGGCCATTTCAATGCCGGCTTACGCTACGTTGCCCTCACAGACGGGTCAAGTGCCACCGAGTTCGTCTTATTGTGAGTTCAACGGGCAATCGCGCAGGCATTTTCCAATAGTGCACATTCCTCGGGGTCTAACATCGGGTCGTCGGCGGCGGCAATGCACTCCAGCAACTCACGACGATTTTTAACCCCTAACACCACGGAACCAATGTCTTGCGTTGACAAGGCGTAACGATGCGCCAAGCGCGCCGGTGTTTGCCCCCAGTCTGACGCCAGCGCTCGAAAACCCGCCGCCCGCTCATAATCCATTTGATCTGCATCGTCAGCCGGTAGCACTCTGTCCATAGCTGACGTCAATGCCCCAGCCTGGACCGCCCGAATAGCGAGCGCGGGCACGTCATGTTGCCGGCACGCCGCTAACACCCGTCGACAATCCAACCCGTCAGTCACGTAGCCAATATTTCCCGCAGAATTGAGCGGATTCACAACGCATTGGACTGCCGTTGGCGGCTTATGATGTGCGATTGCTTTTTCCAGAGCCGACTCTTGACCGAGTGCGAAGCCCCAGCCTCCAATTTTCCCCTCCCGTTGCAAGCGTTCAAACGCCGGAATAACCGACTCGAGAAAGTAGCTTAACGGCGTGGCAATGCGGTCGCGGAGGTCATCGTGATGCTCCAACACATGGTGGTCTTCGATGAGTTGCGAGTGCAGGAAAAACAAGTCGGCTCGCTCAATGCCCATCGTTTGTAGCGAGCGCGTCAAGGACGCGTTGAGCTTGTCGTAGACTGTATCGGGCGCGACCCGCCCTAAGCGACACTTGGTGGTGAAGCGCAAGTTCGATTTGTCAGCACCTCGAAATGCTTCACCGATGACTTTCTCGGCCTCACCGCGGCCGTACATAGGCGCCATATCGAAATGAGTAATGCCTTTATCAGCGGCGAGTCGTGCCGTTGCCACGGCTTCCTCTCGGGTGGTGTCGCCCCAAATTTGACCTAAACCACCGCCGCCAAGCGTCAGTGCACTGACGCTACCAAACGGCCTGAATTGCCTTCTTTCCACGGAACACTCCCAGCGCGACGCGCCCCTCATATCGACTCGTGAGGCTAAGGAGTTGGGGGTTAAAGGTCAAATGAGGCAATGGGAGCCCGTGACCGTCAAAGACGCCGCTCGCAAGCGCTCAAGCCGCGTCAATAATGGCTAGTAGCTCCTGCGTTTTCTCCGTCATGAGAGCAGCATCACCGCGCGATTCAACGTTCAGACGCACCACCGGCTCAGTATTGGACATGCGCAGATTAAAGCGCCAGTCCTTGAAACTCACACTCAGTCCGTCGAGGTGTTCAACCGCCTCTGCACCCGCCGCGTAGCGTGACTCAACCTGAGCGATCAGCGCCGATGCATCGGCCACTGTTCGATTGATCTCACCGGAACAAGGAAAGGCGTGGGTTCGCTCCTCGACCAGCGACGCCAGCGTCTTGCCTGTGGTCGACATAATCTCCGCAACCAATAACCAGGGAATCATCCCACTGTCACAGTAGGCAAAGTCGCGAAAGTAATGGTGGGCGCTCATTTCTCCGCCATAGACCGCATCGACGCGGCGCATGGTTTCCTTAATAAACGCGTGCCCCGTTTTACTTTGCTCGGTTGCGCCACCCGACATCTGCGCAATGTCCATGGTGTTCCAGGTCAGACGCGGGTCATGGACCACTGTCTCTTGAGACGACTTCGCCAAGAACGACGCAGCCAATAAGCCCACAACATAGTAGCCCTCGATAAAGACGCCGGTGTGGTCATAAAAGAAGCAGCGGTCAAAGTCACCATCCCAGGCGATACCCATATCTGCGCCGGTTTCTCGCACTAAATTAGCCGAGGCCACTCGGTTTTCTTCAATCATGGGATTGGGTACGCCGTTGGGGAAGTGACCGTCAGCCTCATGGTGCAATTTGATAAATTCAAACGGCAGGTGCGGCTCCAGCAAATCAACAACGGGTCCTGCACCACCATTACCCGCGGTACAAACAATTTTTAAAGGTTTGAGCGCCTTCAGGTCGACGTAGCTCAGGAGGTGTGCAATGTAGGCCTCACTCACATCCACGACTTGTAACGTACCGCGCTGTGTCGCGGGCGAGAAGTCGTTACTCTCTGCCTGACTTTGAATTTCTTTGAGGCCCGAGTCGCCCGAAATAGGTTTTGATTCGGCACGCACAAACTTCATGCCGTTGTAGTCTTTTGGGTTGTGACTGGCGGTTACGCAAATACCCCCACCCACCTTGAGGTGCGACGTCGCAAAATAAATCTCTTCGGTGCCGCACTGCCCAATATCGAACACATCGACTCCTTGCGTGAGAAGTCCGTCAACC
>DGPO01000088.1:0-34932 GCA_002390485.1 Halieaceae bacterium UBA4438
CCTCGGGCGTAAGGAGTGATCTTACTCTGCAAACCATTGGTGGTGCCTTGTTTGGACAAGTCATACCCAACCTAGGCTTTAACAATGCGGCGGCCGATAATTTCACCCTCGCGATCGACATGATCGATGCCATTAACGCCAACAATGGTGACGGTATTTTCTGGACGGATCTTGCGAATGACTACGAGCAAGAGAGTCACGAGATTCAAGTGATTGGCAGCACCGGATCAGTCGACTGGGCCTTTGGCTTTTACGACTGGGAAGACTACGGTGAAATGCGTAACGTCCAATCGCCGACTTATGCACTCGCAGCCTCCGCAAGTCGCGGCTTTGACGTTGGTGGTGATGCCCAGTCTGTGTTCGGAGAGGCCACTTGGACGGCTTCGGATAAGTGGTCACTCACCGCGGGACTGCGCTACACCGACGAGACGAAATACATGACCTATCGCTGGCGTGATTTCCCTGCCGGTGGCATTGCCACATACATCGGTGCAACATTTGCGGGTGCCGCAAGTCCAGCGATTCTCGGCGCGGGATACGTCGGCGGACTTGATGGCATCGACAATATTCCAGAAACAACTGGCGTGTACGGTAACTACAACGAACAAAGCTTCAGTAACGTTTCAGGACGCTTCGTTGCGAAATACAGCATGGACGACAACACCAACTTCTATGCAAGCTACACCACGGGTTATCGCGCGGGTGGCTTCAATGGTGGCGCGTTCAATAGAGACACCGCTACCGGTGACGATTACACCGAAGAAAATATTGCCAGTCTCGAGTTCGGTGTGAAATCTACACTGATGGACGGCCGCATGCGCATCAACGCGGCGCTCTTTAACTACGACTACGACGATGTCCAAGTCAGCGTGATCAAGAGTGATGACGGTGGCATCTCTACTGACGTGGTCAACGCGGCAAGCTTTGGCACACAAGGTCTTGAACTTGACATGGCTTTCCTTGTCACCGAAAGCCTGCAGTTACGTGCTCAATATGCGTACACCGACCGAGACTACGATGACTTCCCGGATTATCAAGGTCTGCCCATCATGCCCACACAAGGTCTAACACCCAAAAACGCGTACAACGTGATCATGGACTGGAGTCTGATCAACACAGGTTCTAACTCAGTGGACCTTCAGATCTCTGCAAACCATACGGACGAGACGGTCAGTATCACGTCCGTACCCACCCTTTACAACGCTGCGGGACAACCTTCGATTCCAGTGAATTTACAGCAAGCCTCGAACCAAGAGCGTACCTTGGTGAACGCACGTCTGAGCTGGAATCGCGCAATGGACGACGGTCGTAACCTCAACATTGCAGCCTGGGGCCGGAACATTACCGATGAGGAATACCGAACGTTTGGCTTTAACTTCGGTGCCGCCTTGGGCTTCGCCACACACCAGTGGGGCAACCCAGCGACCTACGGCGTCGATATTCGCATTGACTTATAAAGTCTAACGCTTAAAAAACCCGCCCCTTGGCGGGTTTTTTTTACCCTTAATTTAAGCTTCTACCGCATCGGGTCGAACACTTGATCGAACAACAAAGGAGTTCAGCATGAGCGAGTCAGCAGAACTGTATCCCAAGGGCGTCGCGTTGGTTATTGGCGGCAGTGGCGGAGTGGGTCAAGCAATATCTAAAGCGCTGAGTGACAACAATGTTCCTGTGTGTCTGACGTATAACCGCAACAGCGACGCCGCACAAACGGTGGTAGCTGACTGTGGCGGCGCCGCGAGACACATTTCCTGTGCGCAGGTTGATGTACAAAACATTGATACCCTCAGGCGCTGTGTTGACCAGGCCCTAAAAAAATACGGGCGGCTACACTCTGTATTTATTGCCACGGGTTACGACATCCCGCAATCGTCCATCTCGGAGGTGACGCCCGAGTTGTGGCAGCGCGTGATGCGATCTGATGCAGAAGGGACTTTTAATGTGATTCACGCAACCTTGCCGCACCTTCGCGCGGGCGGGGGCGGCAGCTACATTCACATCAGTTCGGCTGGGTTACTAAAGTACCCACCACTGGACATTCTGTCCGTCGCACCGAAGGCGGCTGTGGAAGAATTGATTAAAGGCATCGCCAAAGAAGAAGGCATTAACAACATTCGAGCGAACAGCATTGCTATCGGTGTTATTGAGACAGGTATCTTCTTACGGCTTAAGGAACAGGGCGTCTTTGACGAAGCGTGGATTGAGGGTGTCAAAAGCGCCCTGCCACTCAAACGATTCGGTCAACCCGAAGAAGTCGCACAAATGGCGGTCTTTTTAGCGTCAAACCGCGCGGCGTATACAACTGGTCAGTTAATCCCTGTTGATGGTGGATTTGGGGTCTAAGGGCTTATCTAAGGGGCTATCGCCCGCTTAAGGTAAGCGCTTTGAATCGCCCGCTTGTCAAACTTTTCAGTGGCGCCCCGCGCCAGCGGCGCCTGAGTAATGTCGACGTATTTGGGTATTTTATAGCCCGCAATACGTGATTTAAGCCCCTCGAGAATGACGTCTTCCGTGATCAAGTCGCTCGCAACTCGAACCATCATCACCAACTCCTCGCCCATCAGCTCGTCTGGAATACCGAAGACCACGCACTCTTTGACACCCTCGATCTGGTAGCAGGCCTGCTCCGTATCGCCCGGAAATATATTCTCGCCGCCGCGTATGACGATGTCTTTAATACGGCCTGTAATATAGAGGTAACCGTCCACATCCGCATAACCGACATCGCCGGTCTTCATCCACCCGTCTTGCGTGAATATCGCGGCATCAGCCTCTGGTTTATTCCAATACCCTAAGGTACAAGCCACCCCTTTCATTTCAATTTCACCCGGCTCGCCGTCTGAAAGAACCGTACCGTCGGTGGCAGTGCATCGGACGTGCATAATGGGCGACTGCACCCCCGCCGAAGTTGGTTTAGCATCAAATACCGCCCCCGCGGCTTGGCTTCCAACCGCCAGCGTCTCAGTCAAACCGTAACCACCTGAGGCATAGGCCTGATCAATTTGCGCATCAATAATGCCCGGAAGGTCCGACGGCATCGCCGCACCCCCAGATGAAACGCGTTGCAGGGAGGTAATGTCGAACTCATCAAGATTAGGTTGCGTCAGCAGATCTTTAACCAGCGAAGGAACACTGCTAAACAAAGTCACACGCTCTGACTCGATTAACCGCAAGGCTTCCTGCGCATCCCATTTTGAGATCATTACGATGCCCTGCCCCGTCACTAACGGCAGGACAAATGACCCCAAAAGGCCGGTTGCATGGAACAGCGGGACATTCAAGAGCGCTTTTTCTTGGGTGGCGCCACCGCGCAAATCCCGAAGTCCGCCCTCCACCGTCATGGTCAGCATCCCCGTAAACATCATATTAAAAACGGCTTGCGACAGTGCCTGCTGACAGTGAACAACACCCTTCGGCGTCCCAGTACTGCCCGACGTGTAGAGAATCAGACAACGATCGCTCGGCTCTGGGATCAGCACCGCCGATGGCGGTTCATCTAAAACAGCCTCACGAAAGTCAATGCCGCGCAGCGAGCCCGGCACCGCTCGATCATAGACAATTAGCCGGTTCTGGGTCTCAAGCGCCTCGCCCAACAGGACTGCACGTTGGTCGTCACACAACAGCCACTGAGCACCGCAATCGTCGACGGCAAACGCAAGCTCAGACGCCTGCCCCCAACTATTAATCGGAACCACGGTCGCACCTGCAAGAAACGCGGCAGTAAATCCAATAAGCCACTCAGCATTATTGCGCATCGCAATCGCAAACCGGTCTCCAGGGGCCATACCTTGCGCTTGAAGGTAGGCACGCAGTGCATCTGCGCGCTCAAAAAAAGTCGAAAAACTCAGTCGCGTATCGCCGGAGACAATAAAACTCAGATCACCGTGGCCACGGGCATTTTGAATAATCTCAGTCAGCGTATTAGGCGCGTTTTTATAACCCGCCAGCGGGCCTCGCTCAGTTGAAACCGGACAGACCTCAAAGAAGGCGTCGTTTGCGGTGAGCTCCGCAATAGTGGCTTTCATCGACACAATTTAGATCCTCTTATTATGACGTCCAGTTTAGCCAGACCCGTGCACAGAAATCGATGTCATTCGCTTTCGCACCATAATCCATATGGGCGGACCGTAATCCGTTTGCAGGCTCCCCAGAGGTGGGCAGATCCGTGCCAGCCGTTATACTTCTGGACGTGAAAATGAGTGTCTGGACGCCCGACCATGATGATTGCTAGCGATTCACCCCGTTGTCCACTGCCCATGCCGATGGGGTGGTTTCAAGTACTGTACTCACACGAGTTAGAGATTGGCGACGCCATTCCGGTTGAGTATTTCGAACAGGAACTGGTCGTTTTCCGCACTGAGGAGGGTGACGCAAAAGTCGTAGACGCATTTTGCCCCCACATGGGCGCTCACTTAGGCTACGGCATCAGAGAGCAAACCGGCAAAGGTCCGCGTATCGTGGGGGACAGCATTGAATGCCCTTTTCACGGCTGGCGGTGGAACGGCAACGGTCAGTGCACTCACATTCCATACGCGAAGAATTTACCGCCCCGGGTCGCCAAGGGCGAAGCCATTCTCGGCGCCTGGGAAGTTCGCGAGATCAATCAGCAGATTCTAGTCTGGTATCACCCCAATAAAGAGGCCTCTTCCTGGGAGCCTGACATCATTCCTGAGGCCGCAGCCAACCACCCAGACTGGGGCGATATGATTATCCACACCTGGGAAATCAACACACACATGCAGGAAATGGGCGAAAACGGCGTAGACGCCGCGCACTTCCTCTACGTCCATGGCACTGACGATGTACCAGAGGCCGCGTATCAAACCTTCGACGGACACATTCGTGAAGGGAAATTTATTACCCGTCAACCGACGCCTCGCGGGGTAGTCGACGGCGCTATCGAGACAAAAAGCCAGGGTGCAGGCTTATCAATGGTGAAATTTACCGGCATATACGACACCTTGCTGCTGGCCAACGTCACCCCTATTGCCGCAGAAAAAGCGCGTGCGTCCTACGCATTTATTCAACCCCGAGACACCATGGATACGCTCGGTAAAACCGTTGGACAAGCGATCATCGGCAATATCTGTCAGCAGATGTCAGAAGATAAAATCATCTGGGATCGTAAGCAGTATTTCGAACGGCCACTGCTCTGCGATGGTGATGGGCCTTTCGCCAAGTTCCGGCGCTGGTTCAGTCAGTTTTTGGTCGAGAAAACAGTCTAGCGCCCTCGACACGCTCACGCGCCCGATCAGAACCCAAAGCGTCGCGCGTATCGGTCGCGATGGTAGCTGGACGAACCTAGCAGCTGGTTGCAGACTCTTGAGCGCTTTAAAAATAGGCCAATGTCCATCTCTTCAGTCACGCCCATACCCCCGTGGAGCTGCACCGCTTCGGACGTAACCAAGCTGAAGACGTCATTAGCCAAGGTTTTTGCCGCGCTCGCCTGCGCACTGACGCTTGAGGCCGCGTCATCAAGTGCCATGAGGGCCGCAGCGACAGCACTCTCAGCAAGCTCGAGCTCGCAGTAAAGTCGCGCACAGCGATGCTGTAGGGCTTGAAAACTTGCCAGTTTTACATCGAACTGCTCGCGCTCGTTTAAGTAACTCACCGTGCGCTCCAAGGTCTCGCGCGCACTGCCCATCATCTCGGCCGCCAAGATAATCGTGGCTTGATCGATTGCTTGTTCAAGCCCGCTGGCAACATCAACGCCCTCGAGCCACTCAGTCCTGTCCGCCGGAACACCCTCAAAGGTAATAGCCGCGCAGCCGTGAAGATCCATAAAGCGCGCTGGGGTAATGCGCACGCACGCATCGTCCGTCGCCACAACGGCGACACCCAAGTCACCGGCCTCGCGTCGAGCCACACAGAAAATCAACGAACTCATGGACGCGTCGAGCACCCGGGCTTTGGAGCCCGAGATCTGACCATTTTGCTCAGTGACTAAGACCGACCCCGGATCAAAGAAGCGACCCTCATCGAGCGCGACTGACGCTGTAATTTCACCGGACAGCAACCTCGGGAGGTAACTCTCGATTTGTCGTTTAGATGCGCAATTAAGCAAGACGTTCTGTGCCAAGGCGACACTTGAAAGCAACGGACTGGCAACTAACCGACGTCCCGCTTCTTGGCTCACGGCACCCAGCCCCATCCAGCCGAACTGCAGACCCTCAAACGCCTCTGGCACAGTAATTCCCGTGAGACCCAGACCCGCCATTTGTGACCAAAGCGCACGATCGTAACTTTCCTCGACGGGCCGCTGTTGCAGTTCCCTCAAACGACTGACGGGCGACTGGTCTTCGAAAAATTGTCCCACGGTCTCTCGCAGCATGATCTGCTCTTGATTAAGAATCATGATCGACGCTCACCAGAGGCCATACCCAAAGCGCGCTTCGCAATGATATTGAGCTGTACCTCGCTGGTACCCCCGGCGATCGTCAGTGACTTATTAAACGCCCATTGCTTTACCATTTTTCTCACGCCCTCGGACGCCACAGACTCGTCATCCATCGACAGCCCCTCGCCACCAAGAGCGGCGAGAATCAACTCGTCTTTGACTTGCGCCTGAGAGGTGCCCAAGTACTTCATCAAGAGCGGCAGTCGCGCGTCCATCTGCCCGGCCTTCCCTTGCCTGTAAATTCGCTCACCCATTTGCGCGATGGCTGTTTCGCGCATCAGGTGACTCACAATGTCACTGCGCAACTCTGGGTCGGCGAGACGCCCATCTTCGCTAACGCCCACCGCATAGTGCGCAAGCTCTAGAAGTGCCATTGCCGGCTTTTCAAGCATACCCTCGAACGCAGCCATCATTTTTCGCTCGTGGTTCAAAAGCTCCTTTGCGACTGCCCAACCCTCGTTTATCGCACCCACGAGGTTGCGCTTCGGCACACGGACGTTGTCAAAAAATGTTTGGCAAAATTCTGAGTCTCCACTGATTAACTCAATGGGCGATGTCGAAACCCCTTCACTCGCCATGTCGATCAGTAAAAAACTGATACCCGCTTGTTTAGGCGCCGCATCCCGCGTGCGAACGAGGCAAAAGATCCAGTCCGCCTCATCCGCTTTAGTGGTCCAGATCTTCGTTCCATTGACCAAAAAGTGATCACCACAATCCTCAGCCTTTGTTTTAAGGTTAGCCAGATCGGAACCTGCTGACGGTTCTGAGTAACCCTGCGCCCAGCGAATCTCGCCTCGACATATGGCGCCTAAGTGCTCACGTTTCTGGTCTTCGCTGCCGTAAACAAGGAGCGCAGGCCCAAGCATCCATAAGCCTTGGCAGTACAAAGGCGGGCGACACCCTAATCGGGCCATCTCCTGCTTTAGTATTTTTTCCTGCTCAGCGTCAAGACCTGCGCCACCGTAAGCCACAGGCCAGTCCGGCGCGGTATAGCCCTTGTCACGACAGGCTTCAAACCATTTGCGCGCATCATCGCTGGGAAAGACGCGTCGCCGACCACCCCAAATTTGCTCTTCACGAACAATCGGCTGACGCTGTGACGCTGGGCAATGTCGATCTAACCAGTCGGCAACTTCAGTTCTAAATACGGACAACGCGTCTTCGGTCAAGCGGTACTCCTGAGAAAAATCTTTTCATGGGTAGACGCGGTCCATGCTCAATCCCAACCGTCTCCATGTCATCGTCCTTTTTGTCTACACAAACCGGGTCTGGCATTTTGACCGGTGCTCGTATTTCACCTAGTTTAACGTCATGAAACGTCGCTATTACAAAAGTGGCGTCGCTTAAAAAAAAGGAGAATGAACGTGGCTACAGCAGCAGAGTACGGTCTTGGACCTAATACCTACCCGCGAGGTTGGTTTATTGTGGCTGAAAGTCGCGAAATCGACGAGCGCCCCATCGGCGTCACTTTCTTTGGCCGTGACTTTGCATTGTATCGAGGCGAGAGCGGTAATCCGGTGATGTTGGATGCCTACTGCAAACACATGGGGACTCACCTGGCAAAGAATACAAGCGCGATGCTGATCGTTGCCGATGTGGGCGGCAAACACGTGGAGGGTGATTCGATTCGCTGCCCGTATCACGGCTGGCGCTATAACTCAGAGGGCCATGTTGACGATATTCCTTACCACGACGGTCCCTGCCCTAAGTCTGCATCAATTCGATCCTATCCCGTCGTGGATAATATGGGTTGCATCATGATGTGGTTTGACGAGCAAGGCGCCGAGCCCGACTACCCACCACCCTACCTGCAACAGTGGGACGAGGGCGGCTGGGTTCACTGGGATCTCGATCACCTACCGGAGCTTGAGATTCACCCTCAGGAAGTCCTCGATAACATGTGTGATAACCGACATCTTGGCCCGACCCACGGCGCACCCTGCGAATATTTTGAAAATGAAATGCAGGATCACGTGTTGATTCAGCGACAGGGCGGCGCGATGACGCTCTACGGTGGCGCCATGCTCTATACCACCACCTGGTACACCGGCCCGGGGGTCCTTCTCTCTAAACAAGTATGGGGCGATGCCACCCAGTTCGAGATGATTGCCAACACGCCCGTCGCTGACGGAAAGATCAAAGCCTGGCACGGCTGCCTCGTGAAGTCCGCCACAGGGACTGTGACCGCCGAAGACAAAGAGATGGCTAGAACAATTCAGGCCGGCGCGCTTGAAGCGTTCTCGAAAGATTTCGAAATTTGGCAGCATAAATCACCGGCACTCAAACCGATGGCCATGAAAACTGAGGGGCCTTTTCTAAAAGGTCGGAAGTGGTATAGCCAATTTTACGCTGCGCGTGAGGATGTCTCGACGACCCAAGCGTTGGTGAACGGCGTCTATCACGTTCCGGGTGTTCAAACACCCCAACAGCGAGACCACGCCATTGATGACGGTTTGCCGATCTAACATGGCGAGTAGGCGGTCATTACGCGCGTTTTTTTAGTCAGGATTAGAGTTTCCATGCAACGGCTTGAATACAATGCCGTATAATCAAGGCCGCAAAAAGTTGAGTACTCCAACGCGACCTTCCCACTTTTGTAGAGAGATAAAATGAGCGAAAGCGCCTCAAGTAGCTCCTCGTTTTCTGTAAAGAAATTCCTAACGCCGGTCATCATTATTGGATTGTCGCTCGGTATCTTTACGTTACTGATTAATAACAAACCTGAAATCGTCACCTCGGTCAAAGAACCAGTACCTGTGGCAGTCCGTGCACTTGAGGTTAAGCCCGAGTCACTGACGCTCAGGGTGAGGTCTGAGGGTAATGTTCAGCCACGGGTGGAAACGAATCTTGTGGCTCAAGTCGCGGGTGAAGTCCTCTGGGTTGCCCCTAGCCTCCTCAGCGGTGGCGAATTTTCCGACGGTGATACGTTGATTACCCTCGACCCCCAAGACTATGAGATTGCGCTGGCACGAGCACGTGCAAGTCTCGCCCGGGCTCATGCCGAACTCGATTTTGCAAAAGAAGAACAAGGCCGAGTGCGCGCACTTTATGCCCAAGAGCTGACAAGCATCGCGCAAGTCCAGGTCGCAGAACGCGCTTTTTTAGTGGCAAGGTCAGTAAAAGACGACGCAGCCGCAGCCGTCTCTCGCGCGCAAGTCGATCTCGGACGAACTGTCTTACAGGCGCCGTTTAATGGCCGAGTTCGTCGTGAGAGCGTTGATGCCGGTCAGTTTCTTCAAAAAGGTGCATTGATCGCTACGCTTTACGACACGCAGCGACTCGAAGTCCGTCTGCCGTTAGCCGACGCACAGCTGGCATACCTCGACACCGGATTTGCCAATACCGGTATTGCGTCAGCCGAGCCTATACCGGTCACACTGACGGCTAACTTCGGTGGACGTCAACAGTCTTGGGCCGCTCAATTGAAGCGGAGTGAGGGCGATATTTCGACGGCAAGTCGCTTTCTTTACGTCATTGCCGAGGTCTCGCAAAGCACTAACGAGAACGGCGTGCGCCTGCCCGTAGGACTGTTTGTTAACGCAACGATCCAAGGACGTACCGTGGATGACCTCGTTTCTATTCCTCGAACCGCGCTCAGATCGGGAAACAACGTCATGGTGATCGATGAAAATAATCGCCTGCAGTTTCGTGAAGTTCAGATTTTCAGGCTTTCTGAGGCTCACGCCCTGATATCGGCGGGTCTCAATACTGGCGAGAGAATCAGCATCTCTGCCCTGCAGTTCGTCGTCGAGGGCATGCCCGTGCAAGTCATACAATGAGGCTCGTCATTCGTGCCTAAACTCATCGCATGGTTCGTCGACAACCCGATCGCTGCGAATTTACTCATGTTTATTCTTATTGCGTCTGGCCTCTTGGCACTTAAGGACGTGCGTAAGGAAGAATTTCCCAATGTGGAGGCGCCCGTAGTCACCGTCACTGTGCCTTACTTGGGGGCGGCGCCTGCCGAAGTCGAAACCGGTGTTTGCGTCCGTATTGAAGAGTCCGTAGACGGCATTGAGAATATTGTTAAAGTCAAAACGACGGCCGCAGAAGGTCGGTGCAGTGTCGCCATTGAGCTCGATATGGATGCGGATAAGGCCAAAGCACTCGACGATATAAAAGCGCAAGTTAACGCCATCTCCACCTTTCCATCGAATACAGAAAGGCCCATCGTTTCGCAGGTGACTATGCGCTCAATGGTCACCCAAATTGCCGTTCATGGTGACACCGATGAGCGATCGTTAAAAAACATTACCGAATCGATCCGTGCAGACCTTTTGGAACTGCCCGAAGTCAGCCTTATCGAAACGCTCTATGAGCGAGCGGATGAAATCTCGGTGGAAATCTCCGAGGAAATGCTAAGACGTCATCAACTGACGCTGGCGCAGGTTGCACAAGCCATCCGTTCGTCGAGCGTCGATATTCCAGGAGGCTCGGTAAAGGCCGAGGCAGGAGAGATACGGCTTCGGAGCACTGGGCAACGCTACAGTGGTCAGGAACTCGAGGATATCGTCGTTGCTCGAGAATCCGGAGGAGCTCGGCTCCTGCTCAGAGACATTGCACATATTGTTGACGGTTTCGAGGACGTTGATCAGTACGCTGAGTTCAATGGCGAACAGGCCATGATGATTCAGATTTTTCGCATCGGCAGTGACGACACAATCAAAATTTCTGACGCGGTAATGTCCTACGTCGCGATGAAGGAAAAAGAGCTCCCCGAAGGCATTCACTTTACCGTTTGGAATAACGAAGCTGACGAGTTGATCGGTCGACTGGGCACGATGATCAATAACGCGCTGGGCGGTCTCCTCCTGGTCATTATCAGTCTTTCGCTTTTCCTGCGGGTTCGCCTTGCCCTGTGGGTCAGCGCCGGGATACCGGTCGCGATTTTTGGTGCCATCGCATTCTTCCCTGCAAGCGACCTGAGCATCAGCACCCTCTCACTGATGGGGCTCTTGCTGTCATTGGGCGTTGTGGTCGATGACGCCATCGTCGTCGGTGAACGTATCTACACCAAGGAACAGGAGGGTCTAGACGCCCGCTCAGCAGCGATCGTTGGCACCAGCGAAGTCGCTGTACCGGTCTTCTTCGGAGTCCTCACAACCATTGCAGCCTTCATGCCCTTGTTAAGTGTCGACAGTAACCTAGGGCAGTTCTTTATATCCATTGGTGGCACCGTCGTACTCTGCCTCATTTTTAGTATTGTCGAGTCACAGCTGATTCTCCCCTCACACCTCGCCCACCGCAGTCAAAAGCGCAGGCAATCGGGTTTTGGCCAACGATGGGAAGCGTTCCAAGATAAAATTGCGGGGTCACTCGAGTATTTTGCCACGCACCATTACAAACGCTGGATTGAGTGGGGGGTTGATCGTCGTTATACAACCCTCTCGGTTGCGGTGGCCATCATGATTATCATGGCTGGAACAATCGCCAGTGGGCGAATCGTCTTCCAGTTTTTCCCAGCGGTCTCAGGTAACAATGTCGTCGCTCGTGTTGTGATGCCTGAAGGTTACCCACTGACCGGCACACAAGCGGTGGTCGAACAGATTCAAGCCTCAGCTCAAGAAACCCGGCGTATTGTCGATGCGGCGCGCAGTGACGGCAGCTCCGCCTTCAAAAATGAGCTGTCATCAGTCGGCGTGAGTATTACGCAAGGCGCGCTGGTCATGATTGGCGAGACTGGCTCTCACGTGGCAGAGGTTTCATTAAACCTTGTGCCCTATCGAGAGCGTGGGGGCATGACACCGCTCGAAGTCGTTAATTTATGGCGCGATCTGACCCCTCAGCTACCCGATGTTGTTGAACTGAGTTTCTCTGCGAATGCCGTCTCGCTGGGTGCCGATATAGACCTTGAACTGCGCGGTCGAGACATCGAACAATTGGGCCAAGCCGCCGCGATACTGACCGATATTCTCGCGGGGTATGACGGCATCTATGACTTGAGTAATAGTTACCGATCGGGGAAGCGGGAGCTCGCGCTTGAAATTCTTCCCAGCGCAGAGGCGCTCGGACTGACGCAAGCCGATTTAGGCAATCAAGTTCGCGACGCGTTCTATGGGCGCGAGGCACAGCGTGTTCAGCGGGGCCGAGACGACGTTAGAGTCATGGTTCGCTTCCCTCAGGGAGACCGACGGCTTCTATCAAGTCTTGAGGACATGAGTATTCGCTTGCCTAACGGTACTGAAGTGCCGGCTTTATCCGTTGCTCAAATCACTCCCACCGTCGGGAACTCTACGATTAATCGTACGGCTGGACAGCGAACAATTAACCTCGTTGCCTCCACCGACAGAACGCGGGTTGCGCCTGAAACGGTACTCAGTGAGTTATTTAAGACCGACATCCCCCGCGTATTAGACGCGTTCCCTGGTATTTCGATTGTCCAGGCGGGAGAGGCTGAAGAGCGTGCAAGAGCTTTGAGCGGTCTCGTCAGCTCAAGTCTTGTCGCGCTTATGGTGATTTATACACTGCTGGCCGTGCCGCTTAAATCCTACCTTCAACCACTGGTCGTCATGGCGAGTATTCCGTTTGGCTTTGTCGGAGCGATCATTGGTCACGAGATCATGGGCTACGACCTCGTCTTCTTTTCGCTCCTTGGAATGATTGCGCTCGCCGGTGTGGTGATCAATTCCAGCCTCGTCTTGGTTGACTTCATAAACCGCAACCGGCGTTTGTACGCCATGGGTGCGAGAGACGCGGTGATCGACTCTGGCATGTCTCGATTTAGGCCCATTTTCCTGACGTCGGTCACAACATTTATGGGCCTGTTACCACTCATGGTCACCCGGGACTTCGACACCGCGCCTTTCGTACCACTGGCTGTGTCTTTAGGCTTTGGTGTCGTCTTTGCAACCGCGATCACGCTCATATTGATACCTGCGCTCTACATGATCCTAGACGACTTTTTGTCCCTCTTTAGCGACGCAGACGAAACCAGTGACACAGTGGGCTCGACACCCATTGAAATCACGACTTAGTACGGAATGAGTTGTTCCAAAGGCACATAGTCCAGATCGATTCCAAAGCAACGAGGCTCAGTGGCTATCACTGCGGCCTCTGACTGGTAAAAAGCAGGCGCGCCAACCGCCAAGACAGCCACCCGCTGCCCGTAGTGCAAACGTTCCGCATTAATCGGCGTGGACGTCTCTGAATCCACGATGACGATCAAGTCGGGCACCATTACAAGCGGCTGCTGGTCAATCATCGCCACTAAGTACTCATTTTTTATCGTAATCGAGCAAATCCGATTGGGGTCATTAACGTCCTCCAGCGACAGGCTCCCTATGTCATAACCACCCACCGTTCTTGTTCTTTTCCCAGATACTTTCCCTGAGAATACCTTGTGCACCGATCCGTAAACGGAGTCTGCAAATAGATCCTTCAAAGGGGCCAATAGATCGTCTATGGGCCCACGTTCTTCTCGGAGCAAACGCCCTAAAGCCAGAGAAAAACTGACCGTATTTGGAATGACTGATCTGCGTATTTGTGTCCCCGACATAGGATGTTCTGCAACGGTAACCATGCCGCCCGCTGCCGCTGCATAGGCACGAATATGGTACTCATAAGTTGACGTATCGGACGTCTCAAAAATTGCAGTATTACCCGCATAGTCCATCGCAAGCGCGGGCGTCGGTCGAACACCAGCGATCGCGTAGCTCATCATCTGCGCTTCCGGAAACGCGCGCCCCATTCCGTCTCCGTCAACAACCGGGATACCCCGTACAGCAGCTGCCATGAGTGGTATGAGTGAATTTCCGCCACCAATTTCAAAAGATGCTACGGCGGTAATCGATCGACCCATCAAACGCTCATAAGCATCCAGCACTTTCGAGGCTTCATCGATCGATGGCAGCAACTCAAGAGACACCGTCGGTGCACCCACCCCCCCGACTGGGACAATAAAATCGTCGTCTTTCAGTGCACTGGGATCGATCAGCGTGACACCTCCCGTTTCTGCAAGCGTCTGCCGCGTGATGAGTGTCGGAAGGTAAGGGTCTCCCCCGCCACCCGTTGCCAAAAAGACAGCCCCTAGTGCTAGGTCATCAATATCCGATGCAAAAATTTTCATCGCGAAGGCGGCTCTTTTTGAGCGAGATCACCCACCACGGTGACACGAATCCGAGTGGTCTCAGTGGCCATGTACGGAATATCAACTTCCTCTATGTTGATCGGCACCACACTTTTAGGGTCAGCGCCTGCGACTACCGCTAATCTTTCTGCTTCGACGGTCAGTGCTTTAAGCGCCTCATCACGCGTTTGGGCACCCACGACGAAAAGGCCTTCAGCCTCACCACTGACCTGCGCGATCGACGCACCAATAGCATTGGCCACGTCGGCATTGATCGGTCTTATAACGGGGCACCCGGCCAGTTTTTCGCCTGGAATCAGTGGCGCGCCACCGCCCACTAAAATAACAGGAAGTGTTGCTCCACCGGGCTTCATAAGATCCACTGCAGCGCTGAGACGCTCAACGACCAAAGCATCGACCCTGTCACACACCGCTTGGGGCGCAGGGTCGTTAATCGTGGCACGAGCAATCTCCATACGCCCCTGAGACACAGCGACATCGGTCAATGTCAAAACATCGCCACCGAAGCAGACGGCCTTGTTCTTGAGCTCGCGCGCCACTGACTGAGGACCACACTGGTCACCGTCGCCGCCAATGAGGCTGCCGCCCCCAAGACCCATCGCAAGGACGTCGGGCATTCTGAAGTTCGTGCGAACCCCACCGACGTCGATCACCAAGTTAGACTGGCGAGGGAACCCATTTTTAAGAACACCAATATCCGAGGTTGTTCCACCCACGTCGATGACGATCGCATCGGACAAACCCGTGAGCGCCCAAGCACCGCGAATAGAGTTCGTAGGACCCGACGCAAAGGTCAAGGCGGGAAACGCGCTCACCTTATTAAGATCGATCAAGGTACCGTCGTTCTGACTGACGTAAACAGGGCACACAAGACCGAAATGCTGACTCGACCGGACGAGTGCTGTAACAACCCGCTGCGCAAAGTTTAATAACGATGCGTTTAGAATCGCCGCATTCTCACGCTCGATGAGGCCCAGACCGCCCATATAATGTGAGGTACAGACATGGACCTGGGGTAATGCAGCAGAAAAGCGAGCCGCGAGTGCATCTTCATAGTCTTGCTGCATGGGCGAAAAGGCCGTGGAGATCACCACACTGTCTGGTGCTGATCCTCTCAATGCCTCGATGACCTGCTCGATCTCACGCTCGTCAAGGTCAGCCAGTGTGCGCCCGTCGTAGAGGTGTCCGCCGTGAATAACATAATTCCCACCATCGGTCGCACTGGCGAGGTCAGCCGGCCAATCGGCACGCGGTTTCAAACCACGACCGGCAGGAAGACAAGCCCGCACCACCGCGACGCGTGAGAGATGTTTACGCTCTATAACGGCGTTCGTAAACTGGGTCGTGCCAATCGTGAGCAGCGACACCGCCTTGGGGTCCTGCTCTTCTAACACCACTGACAGCGCGGTCTCAATGCCTGACGCGACGTCTTCGCTGGTCGTCGTTTTCGTCCTAGCGACAACTGCATTACCGTCCATGAGTACCGCGTCGGTGTGAGTCCCGCCCACATCTAAACCAATTCGCATGCTAGGGCCTCATCGTCCAGACGCGTGTTACGAGCGCATAAATAAGGCCTGAAGCGATTGCGGAATCCAAAGCAGCGACGCTGGTAATACTCGCAATAAGCCCTTCGGCCCCGGCCAGTGCAATCGTCGCACCGACAAGCCAGGCCACTAGCGCCGGTCGGTTAATGGGTTGATCATCTTCTACTTGTGTCACCCGATAGACGCCAGGTCTGATCAAGAAGTGGTCAATAATAATGACACCGGCGACCGGTATGAAGACCACTGATAAGTAAAAGAGAAAGGTGACGAAACTGTCCAAGATATTAAGCAGTCCCGCCGAGACGCCAATCACACCCAGAGCAATGGTGACGTGACGTGCGTTAAGGGCTGGAAACGAGGCGGTGACCCCCAAGACAGCGCTGTAGAGGTTTAGGGTATTCAGTACCCATGATCCAGCGATAATAATAATAAACGCGCCTACCCCCAACCCAAGCGTAAGCATAATACTGATGATGTCTTGCGTGCCTAACGCCAAAGCGGCCGCAGCTGCGACCCACATCACAAAGGGCTGGGCAATCAGGTAACTCGATGTTCCCGTGATAACGGCGCCCTGCCATGATCGGAGAAATCGGGTAATGTCGGGCATGATAATGGCCCCAATAACGATCGAGCCGACAATGGCAGAAATGCCATCACCCAAACTCATTTCCCCCGAAATGCTCTGTACGGTCGGCTCTGCGTGCCCCATAGCGGCAAAGAGTAATGCCAAGGCCACAAACACGAGCACTGGAATCATGAGTGTCGATACAAAATTAATGGCCCGAAATCCAATAATGGTCGTCGCCGTAATCAATACACTGGCCCCAACAGTCACACCCAACTCGGGCGGCACTGCATTAAAGAAGTCCTCAGACAAACCTGCGATCGCCAGGCCAAAGAGATTCAGATTGATACCAAACCAACCCAGAAGCGAGACTGAAAACGCAAGATTGACCAGTCGCGCGCCCGTATCACCAAACGCGAGTCGCACAAGCAGGTACGAGTTAAAACCCGTACGAGCACCAATGGAACCCATTAGGGATCCGACTAAAAAAATGATGAAAGACCCGCCTAAAATGGCAGGGAGTGAGAGCGCCTCACCGACACCACCGGCGACTTCAATACCCGCAATGAAGGTGGGTAAAGAAAATGAGACCATAGAGGCAACTGCCGCCACACGAAAAGACGCCACCCGAGCCCCTCGCGGGACGGCATGAGTTGAAAACTCATCGTGCTCAGGGGGGCTACTCATGGCTTGCAAGACTCCGTGGTGCGATAAAACCATCGCATACCTGTTGTACCACTAAATACGCCCTGTAGTGGTGTGCTCATTATTTTTAATCAAAAAAAAAGCCCACAACGTCCGCCGCGGGCTTTTTATATGTTCTTGTGGCGTTCAGCTTACATCGAGTAAGAGAATCCGAGAACGAGCGTGCGACCACGAGGACCCACAGGCCATGCGGTCTGAGTTGAATAAGGCACCTCATCATCCACGTTGTTAATGGCAGCAAAGATTGAAAGCTCATCGCTCCACTGATAATTACCGTTAATGTCGGTGATCATGACCGATTCGAAGAACCCGGCGTCACCATAAACCGCCTGGTTACCGTAAAGTCCCAAGACTTCCTCGATCTCATCAACGCCTTGCTTGCTCTGGTAAACCGTCTGCACGCTCAGAGCGAAGGGGCCACGATCCCAAGAGATATTAAGCGAGCCAGCGACTTTGGGTCGCTGAATTTCCTTGAGCTCTGGATCAATATCGGACTCATCGAGCGGGTTAAAGAACCGGTTGAGGTGAGTCTGACGAGAGGCGACCGCGCGGACACGGAAGTTGTTGTCCCCCATGGCAAACTCGTAAGCGGCAGAAATATCCACACCCTCGGCTTCCAACTTGGCAAAGTTAATTTGCCCCGTTTCTAGGAAGTTCAAGCCACCATCGGCACGACGGGTGAACGAGTTGCAAAACCCAAGATTTGGGTAGTTCCCTGAGTCGTAACAGCCTTTCAAAATATCATCCGCGCTCACAGCCGAGATGGCATCCTCAATTGCGACGTCCCAATAATCAACCGACAGCGTCAAGCCATCGATGTTGCTGGGCGTTAGCACGACGCCGAAGGTCTCAGTATCAGCAACCTCCTCGCTCAAGTTGGGGTTACCCCCTGACACGCCGTTAAAGCGAGCAGTGAGTGGGTTGGTCCAGTCGTAGGCACCATCAGTGAAGATTGTGTCTTGAGAGACACCCGACGCGGAGAGTGCTGCGACACAGTTGGCCTCACGAACAGCAGTGCCGTTGTTCACGTTGGTCGATGCACAAGGGTCCGAGCTGGCTGCGATAAATATGGGCAACCGAGGGTCAAATAACTCTGAGATATTGGGTGCTCGAACCGCCTCTGAGACCGTCGCTCTAAAGCGAATATCGTCGTCGGGGGCCCAAGTCAAACCAAACTTCCACGTTGTCGCCTGACCCAATGTCGAGTAATCCGCTTGACGAACCGCGCCGTCCACAGTGAGCTCGCGCGCAAGAGGGCGATCAACAAAGATCGGTAAACGCACTTCAGCGAACACGTCGGTCACATCGTAGTCGCCCTTCGTGTTGAACTGCTGGGTATTGTCAAACGAGGTGTAGGAGTTCAGCCAAGGCGAAACGTCACTGACCAGTTGGCCAGGCTGGAACGACGAGGTTGCAGGGAGAACACCCAGCGTTATCGGATCGAGTTTGTTATCACTCGACTCATCGCGATATTCAACACCCACCGCGTAGCCAAGCGGTCCATCTAAAACGCTATCAAGCACATCAAATGAACCCACTGCCGTCACGTTGACAACGAACTGTTCGATTTCAAGCTCGTCCGTGAGAGACGCTGTCACGAAGTCTTGCGCTTCAGCACTGGCCGAATACGTACCAAAGGGGTTTAAGGGTGCACATTGACCGCTCCCTGGAGTAAACGAGTAGTAGGCGTTACTGGCGTAAGCACCGTCAGCATATCCATTGGAACCGGCGAAGTAATCGATCTCATAAAATGCACTTGGATCGAGATCCGAACGACAAACAGCGTTTCCGTTCGCATCGAGAACGGCATCAATCGACGCGTAAAGACGGTCAAGGTAAATGGCCGACGTTTGAGATTTCTGATTAAAAACACCCTGATTGACAGAGAACTCGATCGAGTGGCCGTCCACAGGCTGCCATTCCAATCCTGCAACAAAGCGCGTCGTCTCTCGCGTGTACTTTTCAGGGTTGTTTTCACTAAAGTCCAACGGATCCTGAGTCAGCAGAAGATAACCGACTTGGTCCATGACCGGCTGAAGTTCGGCCGGCAAGAACGCATTGTCGGGCAGAATAGCTAACGTGTCATAGAACGTATCCTGCTCCGTAAACGTCATCGTTTCGGCGCGCACGTACTTTGTTTCCAAGAAGCCTCTCAGCGTATCGCTGAACTCGTAGTTGACATTAAAGTTCACCACTTGGCGGTCTGTCTTTGGGTAGAGTGAGTCACGGTTGAAGCTGACACGCCCGCCGTCACCGCCCGTCCCCCAGAGGCCGTCAATGACGGTCCCGTCTTGATTGACACGCACGGTGCCGTCAGACCCTGTAATCCAGCAGCCAGCAAGATAGCCTACTCGACCACCCTCTGATTCCTGGCAGTCAGCAATGCCATTATTGTTGAGATCAATATACGTATCACCTCGCCCACCGAAGCCGGGGGCAACGGAGCCCTCTTGCGAGGTTAGCCAGAACCGAGGATCCTGAACCACCGCGCGCGCTGGCCCGTTGGGGTCGGGGTTGGCCAAAGTCTCATCAATGCCATTGTCGCGCGACCAGCTTCGATCGCCAATTGTAATGCCCTTGTCATTCTCAGAAGTCAGCGTCAGAACAACATTACCGCGACCGTTATTGAAGTTTTTTCCCCAAGCGACATCGACCACCGACGTTTGCCCAGCGCCCGCCTCAGGGCGACCGGCTGATACGTCAATCTGGAAACCTTCGAAATCGTCTTTTAGAATAAAGTTCACAACACCCGTTACCGCGTCCGCACCGTAAACCGCAGACGCGCCACCGGTCGTCACTTGAACGCTTTTTACCAGCGCTCGCGGAATCGTACCGACGTCGACGGCCTGACTGCCGCGGAAACCAGAGACGTGGCGTCGCCCATTGACCAGCGTCAATGATCGATCGCTACCCAAACCCCTGAGGTTAAGGCTGTTTGACCCGGTTGTTGAGTTCTCTGCGGTGAGCGATGACACGAGCGCGGGAATATCCGCCACAATGTCAGCAATGTTGATTTCACCGGAGTTACGAATATCTTCTTCAGTTACGGATTGGACGGGGACCGAAGAAATAGAGTTAGCATCAACCGGAATTCGGGATCCCGTGACGATGACCTCTTCTAACGCGTCCTGCGCTGATACAACGGGGGACGCCGTAGCAACTGCAACCGTCAACGCTGCCAGTGCGAAACCTGGCCCTCTCGACAATGACTTGATCATTTTAGCTTCCTTTAAAGTCTGGTCGCACCAACCCTTCTTCTGAGCGCTTGTGCGTTTCCTTTGTGTTGACTGACAAACGTGCCTGCAATACCACTTGCACCTCCGAGTATATCGATGTGCACAACTGTGACAAGCCAAAGCCAGACCAAACAAAAACAACATATATATTTCAATAACTTACAATAAAAAGGCGTTTTCAAAACCCTTGAAAAAGTTCCGTTTTGACACATTTTGCCTATTTTATGCACTGAATCGGTGCTTTGAGACCCCCTCACGGGAGGTCAACACCGCCTGTTTTTGTTCGCTCACCGACACGGTCTTTAAACACGTAAGCGCATCAGCAGCCCGATCGAACGTTACGAAGATAGGGTCGTAATAATAAGCAGAAATAATATTGGCATTAACCGCCATCTCCACCAGCGCTTTGGCGACAGCTGCTATCAGCTCCACGGCTTCAAGACTGGAACGAACCTTAAGGGTAACTCGGCAAATGTGGGACTGCGCGTTGCAATGTCCCCCACCTCTTCCTGGCGCAGTACCCGCGTTACACCTTCACTTGTCAATCGTCACTGGCTGAGTGGGTCGCGCTAAGCTGGGTTGATAAGGCTGCCATAGGCCCACTGTCGAAAAGTCAGAGTGCTGGTCGTGCCCATTGTCATTTGCTCAGAGGAGGAACCAAATGACGCACCGCTGAATGTATGGCATAAGATAACTCTGTGCAGACGCAGAACCAACGAAACGAAACGCCCCGTTGGCGTGCGCCTCGTGTGCGCGAATAGCGATATCCGCCACCTAAATAGAACAAAAACAGACCAAAAAAAGAGGCCTGTAGATTGATGTCGACAATTAAAAAGACACTGCTTCTCGCAACGCCCGTGGTCATCATCTGCGGCTGGTTTGCTTACGACTACCTGATGACGAATATCACGTTTATTCCTTCAAGTAATGAAGAGCGCGCAGCGATTCAGGCTGAAATAGCTGCCCAAGACGAGACGGCCTTCTACAAACCACCACAAAGCCCCCTGACGGTTCAGTCAGTAAACCCCGTTAACAATGTCTACTTTGGAGATCTGCACATTCACTCGAGTCTGTCTGCCGACGCCTACCTCTTTGGTAGCCGACGTGATCTTGATGCGACCTACCGGTTCGCCAAAGGTGAATCAGCCCCCATTGAAACGGGTGAGGTCATCGAAATTACCCGCCCCTTGGACTTTGCAGCAGTCACGGACCACGCCGAGGGCTTTGGGCGGGTCATGGCGTGCTTGGAGCCAGCGACCCCCAAAATCGAAGAGGACTGTGAACTCATCAACAAACCCACGCTTCTCTCATTTCTAACGCTAAGAGCCAATGTTGAAGTCCGGCCATTGATCGAAAACCTGAGCTACTTCGGCGACGACAAAGCCATAGAGCGGCAATATCACCTCGACACTTGGGATGCGATCAAGGCCGCCGCCGAGCGACACAACGAACCGGGTGTGTTTACTGCGTTTGCCGGCTATGAGTACTCCCCTGCCATGGTCGATCGCGGCAAGCATCACCGGAACGTCATCTTCCGCAGTGGTGTCACACCTGACTATGCCGTCTCCGCCTACGACGCAGACTCCGAGATCGACCTCTGGAAACAATTGGATACGACCTGCGGTGAGGGCTGCGAGTTTCTGACCATCCCGCACAACCCCAATAAAAGCTGGGGACTCGCCTTTGCGAGTGAAACCATCGACGGTATTCCCTACACCCGGGAGGATTGGCGCCTGCGAGAGACGTTCGAGCCGCTGGTTGAGATGTTTCAAATCAAAGGTAATTCCGAGTGTGCACTAGGCTTTGGTACCACCGACGAGGAATGCGGTTTTGAGCAGTTCTTCCCTGTGTGTGACGAGCGGCAGACCACACTCTGCATTCACCCCACCTCGATGGCGCGTGACGGCCTCAAGAAGGGATTAGTACTGCAGGAATCATTGGGATTTAATCCCATGAAGTTCGGTCTCATGGCCTCGACCGACACGCACAACGCGAATCCGGGCGACACTGAAGAATGGGACTATCGCGGCGCCAATTCCTACATGGGCTCCCCTGCGAAAAACCGGCTTCAAGATGGCATACGAGAACCTAAGGTCGTCAACCCAGGCGGGCTCGCCGCCGTGTGGGCTCCGGAAAATACCCGTGATGCATTATTTGAGGCCATGAGCCGTCGAGAGGTCTATGCAACCAGCGGTACGCGCTTAGCGCTTCGTTTCTTCGCAGGCGCTGACCTACCCGAGGATCTTGTCAAGACCGGCGATATCAGCGCGGCCTATGCAAGCGGCGTTCCTATGGGTGGCACAATCGACGCTGACGCCGGTGTGCCGCGGCTGTTCATTTGGGCGACTCAAGATCCTGACAACGCACCGTTGGCGAAGATCCAAATTATCAAGGGCTGGCTGGAAGACGGTGAGACGCATGAGAAAGTCTTTGATGTGGCTTGCTCAGACAAGAAAACTGACGGTGCCTGCATCGCGGCTAACGCGCCTGTCGATCTCAGTGATTGCTCTTGGTCTGACTCTGCGGGGACACCCGAGCTGCGCACTGACTGGGTAGACCCTGACTACGACGCGTCCCACAATGCGTTTTATTACGCGCGCGTCATTCAGATACCGACGTGTCGCTGGACAACCTATGACAGTCTGCGGCTTGGACTTGAGCCCCCAGCGGACGTGCCAGCGACCATCACCGAAATGGCGTGGAGTTCACCGATTTGGGTTTTAGCAAGCGACTAATACGCCTTGATTTTTCTAGCGTTTAAATGTTTTTACGCGCTTTTGATAATTTTTTACGCCTTGCCAAGTTGATTCAGCCCGTTTCTACCGCTTCCTCATTTCGCGAGTCGGTCTTTTCCGGTGGTGGTGTCAGAATGAGTTTTTCGGGTTTGTCTTTCGACTTACCGGGAGGCTCATTGGTCTCCCATCGCGCACACCGATCGATAGGGACATCGCCCTGCGGGTTGTTGACCGTATGAACACCACTGTAGTCACCGGATCTCATCGCCGCACGCGGCGATACTTCCTCACTCAGGCACTTGGGAAAATACGGCGCGGTGTCCAGGCCTAACTCTTTTACAAGCGCAGCCATTTCACGCTCTTTAACACTGGCACAGCCCGAGGAGACCAAGACACTTACCCATAGTGTGATGCAGACACGCACAGCAAAAGCCCTCATTTGTCTTACCGTTATTTTAGTGCCGACACCCTGTCTTTGGAAGTCCGTTAACGAGCGCGGTAGCCGGCGGTTTTATACCCTCAGGCAGTGTCTGATTTTAGTCTGCGCGCGCGTTTCCAGTTTCGCTCGACTTTAGTGATATTCTGGACACAAATTCACTGATTTGAGTGTCCTTATCATGACCGCAACGCTTAACCTCCGTTTTCGTCCGACCTACTGTTTGAGCTCAATCTTAAGTCTCGCTGCACTTTTCAGTAGCGCCGTTTTGACCGCAAAGAACTTGCCTGTTTTTAGTCCTGAAGATGTATTCGAGATCGAATACGCCAGCGACCCTCGCGTCTCGCCCGATGGATCCCAGGTCGCTTATGTTCGCGTGTCGATGGACATCATGACCGATCGCGCTCGACGCGCCATCTGGGTAGTCGACACCGACGGTACAAACCACCGCCCACTGGTCAGCGGCCAAGGCAACTTCAGCTCGCCACGCTGGTCTCCCTCCGGCGACAGGCTCGCGTACCTGTCGAATACCGAGGGTAAAACGCAACTGTTCGTGGAGTGGCTCGACGCTGGTGAAACTGCGAAGGTGACCACCCTTCCTCAGTCACCACGCGGCATCGTTTGGTCACCAGATGGCGAGCAGATCGCCTTCACTCGCCTCGTGCCTACCGCACCACCAATACTGGCAACCATGCCCGATAAACCCAAAGGCGCGACCTGGGCTGAACCTGCCACTGTCGTGGATAAAATGACCTTCAGAGTCGACGGTGGTGGCTACTTACCCTCGGGCAGTCAGCAAGTATTTGTCGTACCTGCCCATGGTGGCACGCCACGTCAAATGACATCGGGCGACTTTCCCATCAGCAGTGCGGTCACTTGGAGCCCCGACAGCCAATCGGTCATTTTTTCGAGTAATCGACGGGACGACGCCGAATATCATCCTCGACAAAGCGACTTGTTCGCCGCCGCTTTACTCACGGGACAAATCACCCAGATCACCGACACGGCAGGCCCTGAAGGTCGTCCTGTGGTCTCCCCCAATGGCCGGTACTTGGCCTATACCCAGACCGCGGACATCCGACAGGGATACAACGGTGCCAAACTCACGATCAGAGATCTTAGGACCTCAGAGAGCCGCTCGCTGACCACCGACTTCGATCGATCGGTGTCCGACATACAGTGGTCACAAGACAGTAAAAGTCTTTGGATCAGCTACACCGACTTAGGCATGGTCCGCGTGGCTAAGATTGACCTAAGAGGAAAGCTGCGCCAATCGGATATTGTGGTGGGCGGCACTGCCATAGGGCGTCCGTACACCAGCGGGAGTTTCTCCGTCGGCGGCAAGGGTCGTCTTGCCTATACGCTCGGTCGTGATGATCGACCTGCCGACGTTGCGCTATTGAGACCCGGGAAAACGCCGCTCAAGCTCACAGACCTCAATGGTGATCTTATGGGTCAACGCCAGATGACACGCGCGGAGCGCATCACATGGCCCTCCTCACACGACGCAATGATGATCGAGGGATGGGTCATGAAACCGCCCGGTTTCGACCCAGCAAAGACCTACCCGATGATTCTCGAGATTCATGGTGGCCCGCACTCAGCCTACGGACCCAACTACTCGACCGAAGCACAGTTATTTGCCGCGGCGGGCTATGTCGTCCTTTACACAAATCCACGCGGGAGCACGAGTTACGGTGAGCAATTTGCCAACGAAATTGATCTCGCCTACCCCGGATTTGACTACGACGATCTAATCTCAGGCGTGGATGCCCTCATCGACCAAGGTTATGTGGATCCCGAGCAATTATTCGTCACAGGGGGTTCAGGCGGTGGTGTATTGACAGCCTGGATTGTGGGCAAAACCGATCGTTTCCGCGCCGCCGTAGTGGCAAAGCCCGTCATCAACTGGGCGAGCTTTGTGCTTACCGCGGACCGCAACTACTTTTTCGCCACAACCTGGTTCGATGCGCCGCCTTGGGAAGATTACGAGAGCTACTGGACACGCTCGCCGCTCTCGTTAGTTGGTCATGTCTCGACACCCACAATGCTCCTGACGGGAGAGTCAGACTACCGCACACCGATGAGCGAGACCGAGCAGTACTACCAGGCACTTAAGCATCGCGGTATCGACACGCTAATGGTCAGAATTCCGGGTGCGAGCCACAGTATTTACGCGCGTCCTTCAAACCTCATCGCGAAGGTCAACAACATCCTTGCCTGGTTTGAGCGATACAGAAAGGATTCGAGTGATGATCAGGACGGTGCAGCGGAGTAAGCTTCGCCGACACAACGAATACCGCAAGACAAACTAACAAGCCATTGAAACGAGTTTTAAAAAGGTAAACCCATGCGATCACTCTTCACTGCCCTCACCCTGAGCGTCATTACGCTAAGTGCTATAGCACTGCCCGCCAGCGCCGCCACGAAGCAAGAAGTCGAAGGTTTCCTGGAGCGACTTAAGTCTGGCGACCTTGATGCGAATGTTCTGCTCTACCCCACCGCTGATCGACGCGTCGCATTTGCGCATATCAACGCTTGGATGCCGACGCGTCCTTTGTTTCCATCCGAGAACCCCTATGCACTGACCACTGAGATCGACGGGGACCTTGAAAACGTGAGCTATAAAGTCGACGGCGAGACATTCACGGTCGGTGATTTCATGAAGCGCGAACCCCTCATGGGCATGGCGGTCGTCAAGGGCGATACCATCCGTCTCGAGCATTACGCCGAAGACCATAATCCGGAGTCTGTTTGGATTTCATTTTCGGTCACAAAATCGTTCACCTCGACACTCATTGGTGCGGCGATAAAAGACGGATTTATCAGCAGTATAGAAGACACGGTAGAGACCTACCTCCCCCGCTTGAAAGGATCAGCCTACGGTGCTGTATCCATCAAGAACATCCTCCAAATGTCATCAGGCGTGGCCTGGAACGAGAACTACACAGACCCGAACTCCGATGTATCAAAAGCGGGAAGCCTTCAAGGTGTAGCACTCACTGATTACCTTAGTGCACTCCCACAGAACCACGCGCCGGGCACCGTGTTTAACTACAACACCGCTGAAAGCAACCTTTTAGGCGAGGTGCTGCGGGCGGCCATTGGAAACTCCGCCACGGACTACATGAATGCGAAAGTCTGGCAAGGTTTTGGCATGGAGCACTGGGGCAACTGGATGCAGTCCGCCCCGTTTGCTGGTGAGACCGGCGGTTGTTGCATCAGCGCGTCCATTCGGGATTACGCACGCCTTGGCATCTTCGTGAAAAAAGGTGCTGTAAATGCGACGGGTGAGTCGTTGGTTCCCGAAGGCTGGATGAAAGAAGCCACGTCACCGTCGAAAGGGTATGCGGGTTATGGATACAAGTGGTGGCTAGAGGGTGACGGTGCCTATGCTGCCTCAGGCATCTTCGGACAAGGCATTTACATCGACCCTCAGCGGGATGTGGTCATTTCACTCCACAGCAATGCCCCGGCCGCCGTCGACACCAACTACCATGCGCATGCAGACGCCGTCATCAAAGCGATAGCCGCCTCTTTCGACCGATAACGCAGCGCGGCATCGGTGAACAGGCGCTAGTTGCCGCCCAAAATAAGTGTAGGCACTCCATGCGTTTTGTCGCGTACGGTGCACACGCGCGTGCCTGGCTTACGTCCCGCTTTGACAGGCGACACATTAAATCCACGCGCACTGAGCAACCCATGCGTTTCGTCAATGTTGAGTGTTCTCCAGCTCAGGCCGAAGAATCGATCGTGCTCCACTGGCAAAGGCTTGGATAAGGGTTGATACACTTCAACAATGAGGTCCCCGCAACGAAAAAACATCAGACGTGAATCCCAGTCTGGGTTCGTCAAATCAAGACGCATGTCGAGTTGAAGTCGCCCGCTGAGCAATGCAGCCGTGTAATCACCGTCACCGCTGGCAATCACTGCATGATCAAGCCCAGCAATTAGGGGGTTTGGGGCTTCGCTCAATACCGTGCTGTCCGTAGCCGCTGTCACCGCCAAGCTGATACCGCGAGTGGTGTCGGACGAGAGACTCAAAAAATCGTCGTCTGACTCGGCCTCGATCACCGAAATACCCATGCTCTTGAGTCGTCGCTTTGCAGCCGCCAAGTCGTCGCTCTGAAAAGCCATTTGCTTGAGTCCCTGCCGACCCCCTGTCGTCACCAGCCGCAGACGCATATTGGTCAGTTGAAAACAGGCGCTGTCGTCTCCTCGAAACTGCTCTAAGACCCCAGTCACGCCCGTTAGGGCCTCATAATCGTGCACCGCCGCCGCCAAATCATTGACCTCGACAACAACAGCGTCCAGCTTAGAAATCATTCGTGACATGCGTCAAACCCCACGCGTTAAAAAGGACCTTAGAAGACGTTAAGGATACGCGGGTGTCGAACGAACCCCAAGCGTGGTGCACTAGTCTGAGTCGCTTTGCTCAAAGGGTAGCCGTCCTGACGCGTGCTCCCAGCCGTCTTGAAGTCGGACCCCAATACCAATCAGTCGGACCGGCATCTCACGTCGATCCCAACCTTGTTTCAAGAGCTGCTTGTAGTCTGACTGCACTGCGGTAGTGCCTACGCGCTCGACGGTCGTGCTACTGAAATCTGAGAACTTCACTTTTACAAACGCCTTATGAATACTGTCAACAGCGTTTGCCGCAGCAATGCGTTCTAACAGCTGCTCGAACAGTGTATCGACGACGGGCTCCCACACCGAGGGCCCGGCCAAATCCTCACTAAACGTAGTCTCAACACTGATCGACTTGCGGGTGCGACTGGGTTGGACTGGCCGCTCATCGTTACCACGAGCGCGCTCATGAAGCACCACGCCGAACTTTCCAAACCGCCGGATAAGCTCGTGAAGGTCCCAGTCGCGAATGTCGTTGCACGTCTTCAATCCGTAGCGATGCATTTTTTGCGCTGTCACCGCACCGACGCCTGGAATTTTCTGAACCGGAAGTGCCTTTACAAACAAATCCACTTGCTCGGGGGTCACGACGGTCAAGCCGTTGGGCTTTTGCCAGTCCGAGGCTACTTTCGCAATAAACTTATTAACTGAGACACCCGCAGACACTGTAATGTCCAGCTCATCTTCAACCTTGGCACGAATTTCTTTGGCAATTCGCGTTGCGGTCACGTGCGCGCCACTCGACTCGGTCACATCTAAGTAAGCCTCGTCGAGAGAGAGCGGCTCAATCATGTCAGTGTATTCCTCAAAAATCGCACGCATGGCGCGAGACGCGTCTCGATATTTGTTGAACTGTGGCGGGACTACGGTGAGGTGCGGGCACAAGCGCATCGCGTGGGCCGTCGACATGGCCGACCTCACGCCATAACGCCTCGCGTCGTAGTTGGCTGTCGTGAGGACACCCCGTCGGTCGGCACTGCCACCAACGGCCATTGGGATGCCACGGAGCGCCGGATCGTCGCGCATTTCAATCGCGGCGTAAAAACAGTCGGCGTCAATGTGAATAATCTTTCGCGGCATCGATCGCTATCTCACCGGCGAAACGAACGGGCTCGACACAACCGGTCCTAAAACCAGGTTCTCAAGGCGGGCTTCGTCACCTTGCCGAGGGCATTTCTGGGTAACGCGTCAGTCACAACCCACTTGCGAGGCACTTTATACCCCGACATTTTCTCCCGCGAGAATGCGATGAGTGCGGCCTCTTCTGTGGGTGTGTCTAAGACGATAGCCGCGGCAACAATCTCACCCCACTCGTCGTCTGGAACACCAATCACCGCAACTTCGCTTACGCTGGGGTGTTCGAGCAAGGTGGCTTCAATCTCTAAAGCGGACAACTTATATCCCCCCGATTTAATAATGTCGATCGAGGCGCGCCCGAGGATACGATAGGCACCGTCCTCAAGTACTGCAATATCGCCGGTCAAGAACCAGCCGTCAGAAAAAGCGGCTCGCGTGGCCTCGGGATCACCCCAATACTCTCGAAAAACAGTCGGACTTCTTACCGCAAGCTCCCCGGGAATGGCCGGATCCACCACCTCAGCGCCTGACTCATCGACTCGCTTAACCACCACCGCGGGCAGAGGCTGACCCACATGCCCCGGCCGACGCTCGCCTGTGTATGGATTAGACAGCGCCATACCCAGCTCTGTCATTCCGTAGCGCTCTAAAAACCGCTGTGATGTCAGTGCTTCCCAGGCTTCGAATAAAGAGACGGGGCACGCCGCCGAGCCCGACACCGTTAGACGCATATTCGCAAAACCCTCGGTAATCCGATCGCACTCGGTATCTGACACTGTCTTCAGGTAGGCAATGAGTTTCACATAAATCGTTGGAACCGCCATGAACACCGAAAATCGGTCTTCAGCGACCGCTCGCGACACGCACTCTGGATCAAAGCGTGCATAGAGGTGCACAGTCGCACCTCGCCATAGTGCACATAGAAGAATATTGACGATGCCGTGCACATGATGGAGCGGCAGAAAAAGGGGGATGGCATCGTCCTCAAGCCAACCCCAGGCCGCGATGAGCGAGGTCACCATCGCGGAGATGCTGGCGACCGTGTGGACAACGCCTTTTGGCTTTCCAGTCGTACCGCTGGTGAAGACAACAAGCGCGCCCTGCTCTGACCTGATGGGCCAGGCATCCGGCGCGACTGCGCTTGGAAGTGCGTCAATCGCAAGTTGCGTAATCGCGAGCTCAGCGCAAACATCATTGAGCGCTTCAGATCGAAGGGTATCGGGCAATACAAGGCGCTTCACACCCGTAACAGACAAACAATGTGCCAATTCGTCTGCGCTCGCATGAACGCTCAGCGGCACGGCAACACCCCCCGCCGCCACGACCCCAATAATCAGCGCGGCGTAATCGAAACTTGCCGGGTAAAGAAACCCAACCCGTTCCTCGTGGAGTGAGTCGGCGCCATCCAAGAGGCCTCCAACAACACGGTTAACGCGCGCGCTAAGCCCCGAGTAACTCAGTATTTGATCTGAGTCGATAAGGGCGGTCCGATCATCACCGTTCTCTATGTGAGGAAACCACAAGCATTTGTCAGTCATCTTGGACAAAAACCCAGAGCAGCAAACCGCCCAGCGCCAGCGGTATAGCGAAGAGCGAAAACAGGGCGTACATACCCCAACCTGCGGAGAGTAACGCTGCCGCAAGTAACGGTGAGGCGATCGCACCAGTGCGACCGAGCCCTGCGGCCCACCCAACGCCCGCGGCTCGAATATCACTCGGATAAACGCGCGTCGCAAGTGCGTACAGACAGGTAAAACCGCCGTGCAAAAAGAAGCCTCCGGCAAACATCAGGCGCATCAATGCACCGAGCTCCTGAGGCTGAGTCAGACCGACAAAGGCGAGAACGGCTCCAGCGCCCAGAAAAAAAAGCGCTAACAGCGGCACCAAGGGTAATCGAGTAGTGAGTGCGGCAAGCACTAAAATGCCCGGAATCGCGCCAAGATTAAAACCCGTCAGCGCTTCGATGCCTTGTACTCGGGTGTAGCCCGAGTCAACAAATAGGGTGGGAATCCAGGACAACATAAAGTACATGGCGAGAAAGCCCATGAAGTAGACGCCCCAAAGTACCACCGTTTTTAATCGGCGCTCCGGCGTTAAAATTTGCGCGACAGGGATCGTATTGGGTGGGTGGACCACGCTGGGTAGACCCACTACACCCTTCCGATTCATTCGCAAGAGCAGTCGATTAACCTCGTCCTCCCGCTCCGGTCTCTGCCCTCTTTGACTCGCAAGAAACTCAGGGGACTCGGGTAAAAGGGCCCAGGTCACCACGGCAATGGTCAGTGTTAACAGGCCGCCTGCAGTAAATACTGCAGTCCAACCTAACTGCGGAATAAGTGCGTTAGCCATAGGACCGGCCAAGATCGCACCAACCGGATAGCCCATTACCACGAGCGATACCGCAAGACTTTTCAACCGGTGGGGCATGAATTCTGAGGCGAGCGCCGGTGCACAACCGAAAATCACCCCGATACCCAGGCCTGATACAAAGCGCAGCAACGCAAACACAGCGACTGACTCGGTGTGCACAATCCATCGGACCGCGATCATACTCAGGCCAACCAAGAACATTGCCGAGACAAGCAGCAGGCGCCGACCCCAGCGATCGGACAGGGGGGCAAGACCCGCCGCACCAATCGCCATGCCAAAGAGCGCCGCACTAAACAGTGGGCCAAGCATCGCCCGCTCAAGACCCCACGCCTTCGCCACACTTGGCGCCGTCACTGACATAGCGACGACATCGATACCATCAGCCAGGTTTAAAAGAAAACCCAGTAAAATCACTAGCCACATGATCGGTACCACGGGGCCTTCATCGATGCGCGCTCTGACTAACTCGGCACTCATGTTCCATCCTTTTGCAGCGTCGGTCTAACAATCACAGCGGATCTAGAGCAACAACCTAAGACGGCAATCATAAAACGAAACACCTCTAGCTGTCCGTCGAGATCGGCGTCTTACTGACGATGAATGACTGAAGACTTAAATTTTTCGGGCGATCTTGACAGCCTGCTCAGACCCGAAGCTTACGAGTGAGCACCAGGCACTCAGAAACGCAGAGCGTTGTGACGCTTCAGATCCAGCTTCGTCTCGGTGAGACGCCTCATCTGAGCAAAATTGACGAATTGCAGAAAACAAAACAGCATCACCGTACTCATCGAGCGCCGGGTACTGGGATTCGTAGTGCTGCACAACAAAGGTTTCAACCGCCTCGATTGAGGCATAGACCCAGCGCCTTCCCCCCAGGGCAGACACCGCACCGAGAATGAAACCCGATAAACGCCACAACGGCAAAAAAAGGCTCTTGTGGCCCGAGGACAACCAGTCCTCAAAGAACGCGAGGTGCTCCTGCTCGGTCGCCAAATGATGCTCAGCAAAAGACCGAATCTCCCCGTCAACAGAAAGCGCCAAAATACCCTTATAAATCCACACCGCACCCGTTTCACCGGCATGGTTTGAACGCATCTCCCCCGCTAAATACGGTGGCAGCGCTGACGCTTGTTTAAGTGATGCACAGTTCATAGTGGGCTGGGTGAGGACAGTGACCGCACTATAACGAATGTGCTCACACTTTCAGTGCGTCTTCCGGTGAGACGGTATCAAAGTTGAACGCTTCCCCGACACCTTGATGCGTCAGCCTGCCCGCATATACGTTCAAACCTAGGGCGAAGTGTGGGTCTGATCTCAGGGCATCGAGGCCACGATCAGCCAGACGCATCACATAGGGAAGAGTGGCATTCGTGAGGGCCAACGTTGCTGTGCGTGCAACACCGCCGGGCATGTTCGCCACACAGTAGTGCACCACACCCTCTATCTCGTAAGTAGGGTCTTCGTAGGAGGTCGCTCGTGACGTCTCGAAACACCCCCCTTGGTCAATCGCAACATCGACCATAACACTGCCTTTTTGCAGTTTACGAACAAGATCTAGGCCCACTAACTTTGGCGCTGCGGCGCCCGGAATAAGCACTGCGCCGATAATGAGATCCGCATCCAGAACCTGCTCTTCGAGCGCAGCAGCACTTGACCAGACAGTCTCAACACGGCCCATGAAAATATCATCCAGGTAGCGAAGTCGATCCAAAGACCGATCGAGCACAACAACCCGTGCGCCCATACCTTGTGCCACACGCGCGGCATTTGTCCCAACAACACCTCCCCCGATGACCACGACCTTGGCAGGTGCCACACCCGGCACACCACCCAGCAAGACGCCACGTCCGCCACTGGACTTCTTTAAAAAGTCGCCGCCTGCCTGCGCAGCAAGACGACCGGCGATCTCTGACATCGGTGCCAACAGTGGGAGTCCGCCAGTCGTCCCTTCCACCGTCTCATAGGCAATGCAGGTCGCACCGCTTTCGAGCAGCAAATCGGTTTGAAGGCGGTCAGCCGCAAGGTGTAAATAGGTGAACAAGATCTGTCCCGGTCGCAGCTGACGGCACTCGTCGGGCTGAGGTTCTTTGACCTTTACGATCAAGTCGCATTCCCGAAAAATCGTCGAGGGCACATCAACAAGACTCGCGCCAGCGGCGGCGTAGTCTGCGTCCAGAAAACCAGCCCCCTCGCCTGCCTTGGTCTCGACCATCACCTCGTGTCCATGACGAACAAGCTCGATCACACCTGCGGGCGGGAGTCCAACACGGTACTCGTGATTCTTGATTTCTCTCGGTACACCAATACGCATACGTCACATTCCTCGATCGAATAGGCCTTAATTTAACTCAGGCGATAAGGTGATGTTACGCCTCAAAATAAAGCGAAATAGCGGTATTTAACGGTAATTAGCAGTCGATTCGACTAATTTTTTCTTATATATTAATAAAAACGACTTCATCGAATAAGCCTTATGAGCACGCTCTCCCGAACTGATCGAAAAATCCTAGCGCTCCTGCAAAAAGACGGACGTATGAGCGTTGCTGAAATTGGACGACAGGTGGGTCTGACCGCATCACCTTGCGCTGAGCGCATAAGGCGACTCGAAAACCAGGGCGTTATCACGGGTTACTTCGCGCGACTGGCACCGGCAAAACTGGATGCAGGGCTTGTGGTCTTCGTACAAGTCGCATTGCAGCGAACGTCTGGCAACGCCTTTAAGGCGTTTACCGATGCAATTGAGATCATTCCAGAAGTCGAGGAATGTCACCTTGTATCGGGCGAATTTGATTTTCTTGTCAAGGCGAGAGTTAAAGACATGACGCACTATAAAAACCTGCTGGCCGGCTCTCTTCTGCAACTACCGAATGTGCAAGAGTCAAAAAGTTATCCGGTCATGGAATCCGTGGTTCAGCGATCGGGAATACGGCTTTGACCGCGGTGAAATTGGAAGGCACAGTTGTGTGCGGCGCATATTGCGCTTAATTCACTCGAGGTCTTTCTATGAAATGCGTCACCCGCCTGCTTTGTGTCGTTCACTCGCTCGTTTTTAGCCTTTCTTGTTTTGCAACAGCCAGCGAGGAAGTGCTGACGAGTATCGAAAGTCGCGCGCAACAGTTAACCGACTTAAGCGACCGCATATGGGATCTGGCAGAGGTGGGTTATCAAGAAACACTGTCGAGTAATGCACTCAAAGACGCGTTGCTGGCGGAGGGGTTTTCTATTGAAAGCGGTGTCGCCTCGATCCCTACCGCCTTCGTTGCCAGTTATGGCTCGGGAGAGCCTGTCATCGCAATCATGGGTGAGTTCGACGCCCTTCCCGGCATCAGTCAAGCCGCCGTTCCCGTCGCACAAAAGATTGACGGAAAAAAAGC
>DGPO01000088.1:35022-43987 GCA_002390485.1 Halieaceae bacterium UBA4438
AAACATCAGGCACCGTTCAATTTTTTGGAACCCCCGCAGAAGAAGGCGGCTCCGGCAAGGTCTACATGGTGCGTGCCGGTCTGTTTGACGACGTAGACACCGTCATTCACTGGCACCCCGCCTCTGTCAATTCAGCCGACTCAGCGAGCACTTTGGCGAACCGGTCCGCGAAATTCACCTTTACCGGCGTCTCGTCACACGCCGCGGCCGCCCCCGAGCGTGGACGGTCTGCTCTTGATGCCGTTGAATCCATGAATTTCATGGTCAACCTGTTACGTGAGCACGTCCCCTCCTCCACCCGACTCCACTATGTGATTACTAACGGCGGAGCAACACCCAACGTGGTCCCAAATACTGCAGAGTCTTTTTATTACGCTAGACATCCTAATGAGAACGCTCTGCGAGACATCTGGGATCGCGTCGTGGCGACAGCTGATGCAGCGGCAATGGGGACGGGCACCACCATGGATTATGAGGTGATTCACGGCAATTACAGTGTTTTACCGAACGACACATTGGCGCGTGTTATGCACGACAACTTGTCTCGAGTAGGCGGATTTACCTACAGCGACGCGGATAAAGTATTTGCTAGCGAGATCGCTAAGACATTGCCTAAGGGTGCCTATATCGACGGTCGCGCTATTGGCATAAAGCCGTTTGAGGTCGGGCAAAGAAGCAACGGCTCCACCGACGTGGGCGACGTCAGTTGGACCGTTCCTACCGTGGGCATGAGCGCGGCCACGTGGGTTCCTGGGACCGGCGCACATACTTGGCAGGCGGTAGCCGCAGGCAGGACACCGATTGGCCACAAAGGCATGTTAGTGGCGGCCAAGGCAATGGCGCTCACTGCAGTCACGCTCTTTCAGAACCAGTCTATTCTAGTGGAGGCGAACGCAGAGTTTGAGCGACGTCGCGGTGATGACTTTCAATACGAGGCGCTACTGGGAGATCGAGAGCCGCCGCTCAACTACCGCCGCAAGTAACCCAACGCCATTGTCACCCCCCAGCTGCAATGAGTGCTTGAGTGAGCGCTTCAAGGCGGAGGCCAGAACTCGCTGTTGATACGGAAGATGCGCCACGTAGTCCGGTAGCATCTCGTCGAAACTCTCTGAGTGTTCCGCCTGAGATTGAAATCCCTCAAGAAACTGAATCAGCGCGTGGCGCACGCTCACGCTGAGCTCGGAATGAAAACTGAGCTTCCACGTCATGTCTCGGCTCAGCGCACACTCTGCCACATAATCGCCAGGCTGCCGCGCGCCCCATTCATCAGGTGACACCAAGGACAACTGCCATTCTTGATCAGCTCGATACAAAAAGTAGGTTTGATCAGGCACGACTCTAAATTTGAAGGCGGACGACAATACGAGACTGGAGCACCAGTAATCCAGCAGCGCTTGGTCGGTGGATTTTGCTCGGATTTCGGCAGGCGCTGCAGCTGCAATTTGCTGAAGAACCATGACCAGTCCCTTTCCTTGGGGGTTACCACTGGGGTTGACGCCATCACTCATGGTGTTCTCAGCCCCCCAACTCGGGTTGCGCCGCAATGATCGCGTCTCTCACCCGCTGAGGAATAGGCCTGCTTTTTCGTGTTGCCTTATCGACAAATACGTAGGTAAAACTCCCACGTGTCGCAATCTCTTGGGTCGTGGTGTTGAGCATTTCAAACTCAATCAAACAACTGCTATTGCCCATCTTAGAAAAGCCGCAAGACACTTCAAGAATGTCCCAGGCCAAACACTCGCCGACAAAGTCGATGTTGCAGTTCACCGTGAACGTGAGGTAGTCGCCATCGGGACCTGCGTCCCAACCAATTTGCGCGAGGTACTCCGATACGACCTCGTCAGCCAACACCGGATAACTTCCAAAAAACGTGTGTCCGTTGGCGTCGGTATCAGCAAATCGAACTTTGATTTGACCGGTATAAGCTGCGTTCAAAACTTTTTTCCCTTGTGCTTGTCTGGCGAGCCCCATCGTAGGACCAAAGTATGGTCGCTATTGCACTACGATACTACGCTTTAAGGCGATAAAGCAGGACACGATTGGTTCGCCGACGCCCATGCAAATACCGCAGAGGACCGAAAGCCCGCGACCCTTAATAGCGGTTATAAAGGTGAAATTGTTGCGTTCGAAGGAAACACTCTTACATCGACTCGTCAAACGCCTTATCATTCGCGCCGACTAAAAAGTCGACCGAATTATTCCTGGGGGTATCAATGAACACGAACGTCATCGTCACGGCTTTCGCTATTGCTGTGACAGCAATTATTTGGGTCGGTACAACGACAAATAACGCGTCATGGACGGGCAATCGTAATGTCTGCGTTGGCGAATGTTACGAAGCGTGGAAGTCTGAAAATGGCGGAACCATTGCCGATATTGAACGTGTCAAACAAGAAATGTTAGCGGCCGCGTCACCCGAAGCACTTGGCAAAAGTTATTACGGCCAGTGTATTGCCTGTCACGGCGGTAAGGGCGAAGGCGGCATTGGTCCCATGCTTGCAGGTCAGGCCCAAAGTGATCTCGTCAGTAAGCTTTCCGCCTACCGCGCGGGTGAAGCGCGAGGCGCTCAATCGTCGATGATGTGGCCCGTTGCCAAAGGGATGACTGACGGTGAAATAGGCAACGTCGCGGCGTATCTTACCACGCTGTAACGCGGTCTTTACGAGGTGGCGTCCGCCGCCTCGTATGCCTCTCCATCCAAAAACATCCAGCCTAGTGTCAGTGCGACGGCCGGCAGAGTCGCGAGTGCCCACAGGGCAGAAAGCTGCAGCGCGCACCCCACCAAGACGACCGATCTGGCGATTTCCAACCCTTTGAAAACAGTCGAACGCGCGTTATTGAGGAGTGCCGCGTTGGCAATCCCCAGCCAAAGCATCATGCCCCACGCAATCGCCTCGTACCCACGTAGCACATCAAACTGCTGCGCAACGACGAGTATGGCGGTGATCAATAAAAGGTTCATCGCGCCGCTGAACTTTCGTACAACTGTGACCTGCGGATCGAACTTGCTGAATGAGACCTGAGACGCAGTGGATGCGTCCTTGATGAGATCACTCGGTTTCCACGCGGGATGAGAAAATGGCACAAACACTCGGTGGCGCCAACTTGTCGTTCGCCACATGTCCGACAACATGTCCCGATAAACGTGCACCCACGCTTCCCAAGGCGACCAGGACCTGATCGGCGTCGTAATGCCATAGACACAGGGTTCAGCCGCCTGTTCCCGCTGGTAGGAGCCAAAAAACCGATCCCATACGATGAAAACGCCGCCATAATTACGATCGAGATAGCAAGGATTTCTCGCGTGGTGGACGCGGTGGTTCGAGGGAGACACGAACACGTACTCGAACCAACCGAGTTCGCCAACGTGCTCAGTGTGCACCCAAAACTGATAGATCAGGTTGAGCGCACCCACGGTGACCATCATCTCGCCCGGCACACCGATAAAAAAGAGGGGGGTGTAGAAAATCCACCCGAATAAAAACCCAGTACTGGTCTGCCGGAGTGCGGTTGAGAGGTTGTAGTCCTCACTCTGATGGTGCACAACGTGTGACGCCCAAAAAAGCTTGATCTCGTGACCCGCACGATGCGACCAGTAATAGCAAAGGTCGTAAAGAATAAAAGCCAGCACCCAGCCCATCCAACCGTCAAGGCGCCAGGGGGCAAGTGGGGTTATCGTCATTAGCCAAGCATAGACACTCCCGCCAATGCCAAGCGCAACAAAGCGACGCGCCTGTGACAGCCCCCCCAGCGTTAAACTGCTGACCGAATCGTTTAACCGATAGGTGTCTCTGCCAGAGACGCGCCCCCACAACCACTCCGCGGCAATGGCGAGTAAAAAGAAGGGCACGGCGGTCGCGATTAAATTCATCGGATGAGTATACCGAGGTGTTTTACGAAACCCCACGCTAAAACCTCTGGCAAAAACGCGACACCGTGTCTTATCGAGCACTAAACGGGCTGCAATTGCTTGCGCTCACTAGGCGTGTTGCTAGACAGTGTCGAACACGGCTAATTTCACCCCTGAGATCACTAAAATGACACATGTTTGTTTTCGCGCTGCGCACACTGTTTTGGCAATTGCCCTGCTGACCCTGGGTTACTCGCTCAACGCACTGGCCCTCGAGGCGTCCATAGAACGCGACACCTACGGCGTACCGCACGTGTACGGGGCAACCGACGCCGACGCAGCGTTTGGTCTTGCTTATGCACAAGCCGAAGACGCCTGGCCGATTATGGAGGGCAGCCTCCCCTTTTTTCGAGGAAACGCTGGCCGCTATGAGGGGCAGGAAGGCGCGCAATCTGACTACCTCGTCAAATGGCTGGACCTCTGGGGAACATTGGATAGGGACTATGAGCGTGTTTTATCGCCAGAAATCCGCGCCTATGTCGAGGCGTTTGCAGCCGGCTTTAATGCATTTGCACGCGATCATACTGATGAGATCGAGCACCCAGAGTTGCTGCCTGTAACCGGCAAAGACATTGTCGCGGGCCACATGCTCAGACACCCTTTGTTTTATGGCTTTGATGGGCCGGTGCTTGAACTCTTTGGCGATACACGCCCCAACACCGTGAGCAAAGCGCCTTACAACCCAAAACCCAAGGACCCTATAGGATCTAATGCAACGGCCGTGGCACCCTCGCGCACGGATGACGGATCTACCTATCTCATCATTAATTCACACCAGCCCCTGACAGGCCCTGTTGCTTGGTATGAGGCCCATATTGAATCAGGGGAGGGTCTCAACATTATGGGGGGCTTGTTTCCAGGCGCGCCCACTATGGGGGTTGGTTTTACACAAGAACACGGGTGGGGAGCGACGGTTAACAAACCTGATCTTGTTGATATCTACCTGCTCGAGATGAATCCAGACAATGAGAATCAGTATCTGCTTGACGGACAGTGGCGCGACCTCGACGTCAGCACGGTGAAACTGAAACTGAAGTTATGGGGTTTCCTGCCCTGGTCGGTGAGTCGCGAAGTACTGCGCTCGGCACACGGCCCTGCACTGCGAACCGATCATGGCGTGTACGCCATCCGGTACGCGGGTATCGACGAAATGAAGCAAGTCGAGCAGTGGTTGGCGATGAACAAGGCCAAAAACTTCGAGGAATGGCAGGCAGCAGTGGCCCTTAACCACATTCAAAGCTTTAATTTTGTTTATGCCAACCGGCACGGCGACATCCATTTTATTCACAACGCACAACTGCCTGTCCGCGCACCGGGTTGGAACTGGCAGCAGTACCTCCCAGGTGATCGATCCGATTTGATTTGGAATGCCTACTACCCCACTGACACCCTCCCACAGGTCACCAACCCCCCATCAGGCTTTATTCACAGCGCCAATCAAACGCCGTTCAACGTCACCAGTGCGGCGCACAACCCGCTCAAGACCGACGCACCTGCCGACGGCGGTTGGCAAACCCGAATGACTAACCGGGCCACGCGTGGGCTGGAGTTATTCGAGGAATTTGGCCAAATCTCTGACGAGGAAGTGTGGGAGCTTAAGCACGACAATGACTACTCGCCCAACTACCGCGGCATGGCCTTTTTCAAGAAGGTGACGGGCTTATCTGCGACTACCAAAACTCAAGCACAAGCGATTGCTGTGCTTAAGGCATGGGATCGCTCAACCGACAAAGATAACCGTGGCGCCGCGCTTGGTGTTTGTGTGCTGGCCGCCGAATGGCAAGCGGAGAGTGGCGGTAACAACAACCCAGAGCCGGCAGACGTACTCGATGACTGCATTGATCAGACACTCGAGATCGGCGGTCAACTGGATCCAAAATGGGGAGAGGTCAATCGACATGGCCGCAGCGGAACACTCTGGCCTGTCGCTGGGGGGCCAGACACGTTGAGAGCCATTTACAGCAGGCGACTTGATGGGGACGACTACTTAACGGCGGTTGCCGGAGACGGCCTCTATTACATCATTCGCTGGATGCCCAGCGGAGAGCAGCGTTTACTGGGGACTCACCAATACGGTAATGACATGACCAATGCCGACTCGCCGCACTACCTCGATCAAGCCGAGGACTACGCGAATGAAGTCCTGCACGAGCCGCTGTACACCAAAGAAAGTCGCGAAGGCCGGATCGAGCGTCGCTACACGGTCTCCTCCAAGCTTTAAGTTTGGGGCGCGTCGCGAGCGCGCCCCTTTTGGCCCCCAATAAGACTCAGCGGACTGGTAATGCACCGATAAATTAAGGTCAATTTGATCCGATCTAGCCGATAAACCGGTTGGTCTCACCACAGTCCCTGCTTGGCGGCTTTTGACTGTCTCGGGGCCAGTCGATTGGTATGCTCAAACGTGAAAAAAAACGACTAAAAATAGTCATTTATGAGCATGTATGGCCAAAGTATGTCTAGTCGGTGATCGCACCGATGGATACCGTCTGGAGGTTGATGGAGCACCGTTCTACGTTAAGGGCGCGGGGCTGGAGTTCGGGCAACTGGCGTCGCTGGCTGGCGCGGGTGGTAATACGTTCAGAACGTGGCGAGTTGCTAACGGAGAACGCAGCGCAGAAGACATTCTAGACGAAGCGCAGTCGCTTGGACTCATGGTCTGTATGGGTCTGGATATGGCGCGCGAGCGTCATGGGTTCGACTATTCTGATGCACAGGCCGTCGCCTTGCAAAATGAGCAGATGATGCTCGATGTAAACAGACTCAAAGACCACCCTGCTCTCCTCATGTGGGGCTTGGGAAATGAGTTAAATCTCCGCGCCACCAACGCGGCTGTTTGGGATGCGGTAGAAGACCTCGCGACTCGCATCAAAGCCGCTGACTCCAATCATCCAGTCACCACCATGCTCGCGGGCATCGACGAGGCCACAGTCAGTGCGATTGCTGCAAAAGCACCATCACTCGACTTTCTCTCGTTTCAAATTTACGGGGAGATTGACCAGCTTGGGCAACTGCTGTCGCGCGCCGGCTACGATGGCCCCTACCAACTTACAGAGTGGGGTCCAACCGGTCACTGGGAAAGTCCGGAAACTGCCTGGGGCAGACCGATCGAACCCAACAGCTCGCAAAAGGCGCGCGATATTTCGCGACGCTACAACACCATTATTCTTGCTGACAGTCGTCGGTGCTTAGGGGCTTACATTTTTCTTTGGGGTCAAAAGCAAGAACGCACGCCCACTTGGTACAGCATGTTTCTTGAGGATGGCAAACACACGGAAGCTGTCGAGGTCATGAACCAAGCTTGGACCGGTCAATCACCCAAGCGCCATTCGCTTCAAATAAAATCACTAACACTGTCGGGGCAGCCCGCCAGTGCGAGCGTCACAGGTCAGATCGATGATCGACTGCATGCACAACTCACACTGCTTGAAACCAAAGGCAATCCAACCATTTCTTGGACTGTCTGCACCGAAGTCTCAAAAGCACTTGAGAGCGATGGCGGGGATTTTGAACCAACCCCTCCGAGCGTTCTATCAAGTATCGGGACGCAGAACACAGACTTTGCTTTTCAACTTTCACAACCGGGTGAGTACCGCCTATTTTGCCAAGTCGACATGCCCGATGCGACAAGCGCCGTGGTTAACCTGCCCTTTTTAGTTAAACCAAAATCTCGCACCCGAAACGGGTTTTTAAACTTCTTTAGACGAAAGATGTAATGAATACACAAACTCTTAAAGCCGACGCAGCAGTGACGACTAGCGTTGCGAAGCGAAAATCGATTCCGTTAGGACAACAAATCGCCTTTGGCGTTGGCATGCTGGCCAATCAGATGTTTCCGGCAGCGCTCGGAATTTTTATGGTTATCTTGGTCCAAAGTTTAGGCATGAGCCCCGTTTTGTGGGGTTTGATTTTTTTCCTGCCTAAGCTCGTCGACGCTGTTTTGGACCCCTTAATGGGCTACATATCAGATCGCACACAGTCGCGCTGGGGAAAACGTCGGCCCTACATATTTATCGGCGCCATTATCGCAGGACTGTCTTACATTGCCATGTGGCAACTGTCTGCAGAAAACAGTCAGCTCTACAACTTTTGGTATTTCCTGGGTTGGTCCATTGTATTCTTTTTCGGAATGACCATTTTCGGTGTGCCTTACGTTGCAATGGGCTACGAGATGAGCTCCGACTACCATGAGCGAACGCGTCTTATGGCCGTCGCGCAGTGGATTGGACAATGGGCCTGGGTCATTGCACCCTGGTTTTGGATTGTCTTGTATGACCCCAACTGGTTTGAATCCGCCACCGAGGGTGCACGAACCCTCTCCATCTATGTCGGTGTGACCTGTATGTTGCTGGCCATGGTTCCTGCCATTTTCTGTCAGTCTGAAGACACGTCAGACGCGGCAGAGAGTCAGTCTCAAGGCACGCTCTCTGACAGATTCAGGGAACTCTTTGAAGGTATTATCATCACCCTTCGAAATAAGCCTTTCCAGCGCATTTGCACGGCAACTTTTTTCATCTTCAATGCGTACAATTGTGTCGCGGGCTTCGCCTTCTTCATCATTGTGTACTACATGAACGGGGGCGACCCAGTGGCCGCAGGTGTTTGGCCTGCGTTGTTTGGCAGTGTCTCTGCATTGTGCACCTGCGGTGCCGTCATCCCAATCGTGACTTACATGTCACAGAAGTACGGTAAGCACAGAACCTTTCTCATTACGCAGACAATGTCCCTCGCGGGCTACGCGATGTTTTGGTGGAGTTTTTCACCCGAAAACCCCTATCTCATGTTCTTGCCGATCCCACTATTTGTGTTCGGTATCGGTGGACTCTTCACCATTATGATGTCAATGACGGCTGATATTTGTGACCTTGATGAGCTCAATACCCACGAGCGTCGCGAGGGTCTCTTTGGCGCAATATATTGGCTCATGGTCAAGTTCGGAGCGGCATTTGCCGGGCTTTTGAGCGGCCTCATACTGGCCGCTGTTGGATTCGATCAAACGGTCACCGTTCAAACCGATGAAGCACTTGCAGGTCTCAGAGCTGCATTCATTATCGTTCC
>DGPO01000088.1:43996-53744 GCA_002390485.1 Halieaceae bacterium UBA4438
CACCGGCACACTGGTCGGCATCTGGGCCATGTGGAATTACGACCTCAACGAGGAGAGCGTCAGCGCGATCCGCAGTGAGCTCGACGCGCGTCAGAACGCCGGCTAATCCGCAGGTCAAAAAAAAGCCCGCTTACGCGGGCTTCTCAGATTCACTCACGACTCACTTTATGACCTGGTCCGCGAACACATCGAGGCGCGCAATAGCGCCAGTCTTTTTAAATAAAGCTTCCGATTGTTCTGCACTCAGGGTGCGGCCCTCAACCGACAGATCAGTCCCATCAGCCCAATGTATGCGAATCGAAGGCTGACTCGCGAGACTCATAACAACCGGCACCTGACAGTAAGTAAAGCCCAACTGTCCACGCGAGAGTGTCAGAAATTGAGGTGTGCCAGCGGTGTCAAAATAGTGCAAGTCCTCATCCGCTTGGAGGAACTCAGAGGCGCGGAGCATCGTCGGGTTAAACGTCACTTGCGCATGATCAACCGTGATTCCAAGCTCAAGTAGGCGTGTCAGTACCTCCTCTTTCACCTGACCCGTCATACCGGGCTGACGTGCCCCCGAAAAGCCCGGCGTATGCGAGTAAGGATCGGTGGGAAAGGCACCGTAAACGTCGGGGGTTTTGTTAAAGCCAATGCCCTCACGAACGTCATAATAAACGCCCTTGAGTCCCCCCATTACATCGGCCGGCGCCCCCGATTGCTCAGCACGCTTGACGGTCTCCATTACCGCGAGGAGGAGCTTGGACACCATGTGCCAATAAATCGAACCTAAGCCCTCGTACGCATACATCCCCCCGGACCGGCCGGTGAAGTTAGCGCAGTCAAAGAGGTCGGAGAACAAAAACTCAATCGCCTCGCGTTCTAAGTCTACCTCCTGACGATATCCGGCGTTCGCGAGCTGCGTTAGCGTATCGGCCACGGCGGCAGTGTTATTGAAGTGTCCCGCAAAATAGGTCTGACCCGCCTGATCAGTCTCGAGGAGCGATGTATCACCTGCCGCGACAAGCCTACTGGCAAGTGACGATGACTTTACAAACGCATCAGGGATCATGTTGCGCTCCATAAACGACGGTAACCGGCGATCGGGATACAACAAATACGAGTGTTGGCGTGCGGTGTACAACGATGAATCTCTCAGCGTCGTCAGTACAGACAACGACTCCTCAGGCGACAAGAGCTCTGAACTCAGCACTGCGACCTGTCCCTCCAGCATCTCGTAAAGGTAACGAATTTCGACACCCACCGGCCCTACTGAAATACGGTTATACGCATGATAAAGGCCGTCTTCACGACGATTAGATTTAATACTGACAGCACTCACATCACGCGCTTGAGTCAGAAAGTGGCTCACTTGCTCGAGTGGAACCGACACTTTTTCGGCACTAAACCCGTGCGCGTAGATCCCTTCGCGATAGCGTTCGGCGGCGGTACCAAACGCCTCCATGACCTGTTTTCGGACCTCGTCACCCACCGGACCAGACCCGATAGAGCTTGTATGGTGCTCAAGTACCGAAGCCACCTCCGACATAAAGTCAGCGACCTCTTTAGACAGCTTGACCTCAGCCTCATCCAGCCCATCAAACAGCGCGACCGCACGATTGAGGAATCGATGCAGGTAGCACAATGTCACGACCGAGACCCCGGTTCCCACCAATGCGTTATTCGCATCGTTCCACTCGGGCCGCTGCGTGTTCATCCAAATACCAGCGTCCGGAATAAAATTGGCCATCTTTGACAGCAACGTGACCAATATTTTTTCGGCCAGGTTGACCTGATAGACCTCACCCTGAGGGCAGAATAACAAGCGGCCGTCTGCACCAATAGCTTCCGCCCGCGCGTCGATGACCTTGTCGAGCGCCTCGTCAAACTCAATGGTGTCGTAAGGATCTTTCAGAATACTGGCATACGACTTGATGCGATATGGAACGTTGGCATATGCAAATGTCTCTTTAAACATCAACGACTTAATGGCGTCAGGGTTATGTGCAATCGACTGCTCCACCAACTTCAACAAGTAGATCAGCTGATGATCGCCCCAATAGCCAATGTTCGCCCAGGGGTTTTCGGGCTCAGGACGCTCCCAATCAATGCCCTGGCGGGTAATACGGTAAGGGTTGTAGCCGTCGGCCGTGGTGGCGTTAACAAACTTGGTAATCATGTTGGCGCCAAAACAGGGAATCGACGAACTCAGGGCCTCCCAATTCTGAAAAATATCTCGCCAATTACCCTCGTAGTTGAGTAATTTTTGCCCACTATCGTCTTTCACTTTTATGGCGAAGCGATTCCAAGGACGCGACGGATCACCGTGGCGTCGGCTAAAGCTAAGCGGTAAATATTCACGACAGAGTCGCTCAATTTGAGCGTCCGCATGCTGACTTAGTGACGATTCCAGGTCGTGATAGGTGAGTGTCTCAGGGAGTGAGGCAAAAAAATCAGTATTCGCGTCGTAAACACCGTTATTCCAGACTTTGCAAAACGACGCTAGGTCCTGTTTTTGGATCGTGTAATTATCGATGAACAAGCCACCGCGCATAATATTAAAGAGCACGTTTGAGGCGTGATGGTTCGCACTGAGAGTATCGCCCGTGACCTGAATACCATCAGCGGTGCTGATCAGTCGTTCAAGATTGCGGGTGCCCACTCGGACATCATCCAGCACGGCAGAGGTCAAATCCTGTCCACTGGTTACAAGTGCGAGCGTGTTTCTCACCGCAGCCGGCCCTTGGTTGACGTCAGCCACGATCCCCCAGGTATGTACCTCGCCGGGCGATACCGTCAGCCTTTGGCGCACAAAATACGACCCTCTTCGTCCAACAACCTCTGACTCTGAGCCAATACTGCCGCCTTGACGAAACGAGTCTAACTGGTTTGAGCTGATGAGGTAGGACTCAGCACACGTACCGTAAGACCAGACTGTGGTGGCGGACAGCGCCTCACTCGGCTCGGCCTTGTCAGACAAAATTGAACTCATGGCATAAATGGCCAGCGATGAGTCAGGAACTAATTCGTTCTTCTTGTAGGCATCAACAAGGCAGCTCAACTCATTCTGAGTGCCGGCCAAAACACCATAAGGTAAGAGATTTTCGATCCCATCAAGAAGATCAATGCGGCACGCGGCACTCCCAGTCGAAGCAAGCGTAGACTCTTTCACAAATCCAAAACGATCCGATGTTGACCATGAGTAGGTAAAGGAAAGACCTAAATCGTGATTGATTTCCTCGAAGATCAATTTATCGCCGAGGACATTTTTATAGAGGTTACGAGTAACGCTGTAGATACCTGCATGCGCTCTCGAAAAGGGCTCCCATAATACGCGTTTGTCCGTCAACTCAACGATTGCGATCGTTCTGCTTCCCGTATTGTCTGAGTTGTCTCGAATCTTGTCCTCGGTGTAATACGGGAACAATGCGCTGTCGCAGTCGGTCCGACCGGCCGATAAGCCACCACGGGTGGAAATGAACATCCAGTGGTTTGAATCGCTCACCACACTGATGAAAAAATCATCCATCGCGTCAACGTTACCGATTCGGTAAAAGGATTCCCCGTCTCGCAGAATGTAGTCGCCCTCTACCGAGGCCGGTGTAGAATTAAGAAGATTGTCACCCAAATACAGCGTCGCGTTAGTCATATCTCTCAATCTTTTAAGTTATTTTTGCCAAGTTTTCCGAGGCGCCCACAGTGTTTTCACCATCGGCGTATTCGGGGGACCTGTTCACTGCTCGTAGTGCTCGAAAGCCCCACCCGGCCTATGGGCACAGCACCGCCGGACTCAGCCAGGGCGTTGCTTGTGATGTGGAGGCCTATCCTAAAACACCGATTCGGGTTCGGATACGTACCACGATCCACCTTAACCAGTGAATGTTGCGTTTTATCGTATTACGGGTGTGTAACTTCCAGTCCTTGCTTAGCATCGCCCCCCCACACACACCACATCGAATGGGAGCAAAATGTCCAAGCGGGCCGGGAAACACCACTATCTTATTGGGAATGACACGCGAAATTCGAGTGACTTAGAGCTTGATACACGCCTCGAGCAGTTACTGTCAGAAAAGATGCATGGCATTTCATTTAGCGCTTACAACAAGGGGCAAAAACCTGGTGATGAGGTCACCTTAGACCAAGTCAAACACCGAATGGCGTTGCTCGAGCCGCACTTTAATTGGGTTCGCTCTTTCTCAACGACACAAGGCAACGAGCATATTCCGAAAGTCGCACACGCCATGGGGATGAAGACGCTCATCGGGGCTTGGCTGGGAAAGGATGCAGACAAAAATCGCTTGGAAATTGAAAACCTAATCGCGCTTGCCAACGATGGTGTTGTCGATGTGGCGGCAGTGGGCAACGAGGTCTTGTACCGCGGAGACCTCGAGGAAAGTGAATTACTCGAGTTCATGAGCGAGGTCCGTGAGCGAGTGCCCTCGCAGGTACCCATTGGCTATGTTGACGCGTACTACGAGTTCGAGGATCGCCCAAACGTAACCGCGGCCTGTGATGTCCTGTTGACGAACTGTTATCCATTTTGGGAAGGATGTGCCTTGCCCTACGCCACGCTTTATATGCAGGATATGTATCGCAGAGTGATAAAGGTTGCTCAGGGCAAACGCGTCATCGTGTCTGAGACCGGCTGGCCCAGTTCAGGTGGAACCTTTTACGGCGCAGAGTCCTCACTTCAAGGCGCATACCTTTATTTTTTAAGAGCCATGGAATGGGCTGCTGAAGAAAACATTGAAATGTTCTACTTTGCCTCCTTCGATGAAGGCTGGAAGGTATCAGGAGAGGCTGGTGAGGGCGACGTAGGCGCTCACTGGGGCCTTTGGGACGAGGAAGAACGCTTCAAATATTCGAGAATAATATGAATCAAACGCGACCACTGTCCTATAAAAGAGCAATCTGCTATTCGGGTTTTCGAGACAATCAAAGTCCCGACACTGGCGTCTTTCCATCGGAAAGCGAGATTCTGGAAGACCTCCTTTTACTCAGCGGTCACTGGTCTGCACTTCGTGTCTATGCGTGTGACGTCCATACCGAGCGTGTACTCCGAACCATCGAGCGAGAAAGCCTGCCGTTTAAAGTGATGCTAGGCGCCTACATTGGCGCCGAAGTTAATAATCCCAATTGCCCTTGGGGCGGTGTTTACGACGACGCGACACTCGCTACCAACAAAGAGACGAATCGCGCTGAGCTGGATCGCGCGATTGCCTGGGCTAATCGCTATGCCGACATCGTCGACGTGGTTTCCGTGGGCAATGAGGCCACCGTCGACTGGACCGATCACTTGATCGAACCTGAGACAGTCAAGGCGTACGCCTCAGATGTGCGATCGCAGATCAAACAGCCCGTCACATTTTGTGAGAACTACGTGCCTTGGCTCACAAGCCTTGAGGGGCTCGCCGCAAATCTCGACGTTATTTCCATTCATACTTACCCCGTTTGGGAATATAAAACACTCGACGAAGCGATGGATTACACCCGAAAAAACTTTGAAGCCGTTCAAGCGCGGTACCCCGATAAACAGGTCATCATTACAGAAGCGGGTTGGGCCACGGCCTCCAACGGTCGAGGCATTCCACCGGACAACGTCGGCGAAATGCTTCAACACCAGTACTTGGAACAACTGCTTTCATGGGCCGAGGAGCAACAGATTCTGGTCTATGTCTTTGAAGCCTTCGATGAAAATTGGAAAGGATCGGATCATCCCTTAGAGCCGGAGAAGCACTGGGGGCTGTATCGAGCTGATCGCTCGGCAAAGCCGGCACTCTCGATTCAGCGCTAATACTCGCCAAAGCGCGCAAGCACCAATAAACGCAGCGTTTCGTCTGCATATTCAGACTGACTGCGCTTGGCTGTGTCGCAATACGAATCGCTGGGTGAACTGACTGACTCGGCACCGCGCGCGAAACATCACGGTCTCTGTTTAGCCCGGGTGAGCGACCCCGTTAAAAGCACGGCAAATGCGCGTCATTACTGGACTAGCGCCCCAGTAAGATGTGACGAAATCGACGCCTTTGCAGGTATTAATGTCCAAGTCTGCTTATACTGTCGCCACGCTTATACTCCCCTCAGGATACCCAACGATGAACGGTGCAGACCTCCTCATACAAAAATTAGCTGATGCCGGTGTCACCGCGTGCTTTGCCAACCCGGGAACATCCGAAATGCAACTGGTTGCCGCGCTCGACAAAGAGCCTCGAATACGGGCTGTACTTGGACTGTTTGAGGGCGTGGTCACGGGCGCCGCTGACGGATTTGGACGCATGACGGATACGCCTGCACTGACACTACTTCACCTCGGTCCCGGCTACGCCAACGGTATTGCAAACTTACACAATGCGTCGCGAGCACGCGTGCCAGTACTGAATATGATCGGTGATCATGCCACCCATCACCTGGAGCTCGACGCCCCACTCACCTCTGACATCAAGGGACTCACCGCTGCGGTATGTTCCTGGACTGGAACATCGACAAGTGCCGACGATCTGGCTGAGGTGGGTTTACAAGCCTGGCAGGAGAGCCTCGCCTATCCCGGACAGGTCACCGCTTTTGTCGCCCCAGCCAATCACGCCTGGGACCCTACGCGTGCAGATGTGCAGGTCCCAGAAATACCGTCTCCGAATAAGTGTAGTGACAAGCAGATCAGTGAAGCCGCTGAGGCACTCATGAGTGGGCGAGCCACTGCCTTGTTCATGGGCGGCCATGCGCTTCGCGAGGAGGGACTGCATCACGCCGGTCGCGTTGCAGAAGCGACAGGTGCACGACTCATTTCAGAAACGTTTTTTACGCGTCAGTCACGCGGCGCCGGACGGGTTGAAACCGAGCGACTGCCGTATTTCGGCGAAATGGCCGCGGAACACCTGCAAAATCTCGACACACTGGTTTTTGTGGGTACAAAGCCGCCTGTGTCCTTTTTCGCCTACCCCGAAAAGCCCGGCTGGCTCTCCCCTGATACTGCCAATTTAATCAGACTAGGCGATGCGAGCGTCGACACGATCGACGCACTCAAGCGCTTAGCTGATGCCCTGGGAGCCTCGCCGCAGGTAAGTAACGTTGCCCAGCACATGACGCATGAACTCGCGCAAGGGCCTATCACCGCTGTTGAACTCGGTAAGGTCATTGCCAATCGACTTCCTGAAGGCGCCATTGTTTCAGATGAGGGTGCCACCAATGGATTGGGAGCCTTCCTCATGACTAACAACGCTGCGCCGCATGACTGGTTGACGCTCACCGGCGGCGCTATTGGGCAAGGATTACCGCTCGCGCTAGGCGCCGCTGTCGCCTGTCCCGAGCGAAAAGTGCTGGCGCTCGAAGCTGATGGTTCTGCCATGTACACGGTGCAGTCTCTCTGGACAATGGTCAGAGAGAACCTCGACGTGACGGTTCTCATTCTGAACAATGGTTCCTACGCCATTTTGAACATCGAACTCGCCCGAGTGGGAGTGGAACATCCCGGCCCAACGGCCCTTTCGCTACTTGATCTCACCAACCCGGCCATTCAGTGGACCGATATTGCCCGCGGAATGGGGATGACATCTCAGCGAGTGGAGACTGTCGCCGAGCTGGATACGGCGATGGCACACGCTATGTCAGAGCAAGGTCCTCGCTTAATTGAGGTCATGCTCTGAGTCAACGTTGCGGCTTTGTCGAGATCGTTATACACCGATGCACGAAAAGTCGGGGCTGACTGAACAGTTCGGGGTTATACTTGTCGAATGAAACGATCGGGTTTTCTATCGACTACATCCATTGCCAGGCTCGTCATTTTGGGGGCACTGCTCTCTGCGTGCTCGAAAGAGGCGGAAAATACTGAACGAGGGGGCCGCGGTTCTTGGGGCGCGCGTGAACTGCCCGTCGTTACCGCACCCGTGGAACGCGCGCCACTGATAGACGCCATCAAGTCCGTGGGCACCGCGCGCGCTCAGCAAAGTGTGACGCTTTTCCCCGAAAGCGCAGGCGTTGTGACATTTGCCAAATTAGCGCCCGATGCCTTCGTAGCACAAGGCGAGCTGCTACTTGCACTCGATGACCGCGATGAAGCCCTGGCCGTGCGGCAGGCACAGGTTGAACTTTCAGAGTCAAAGCGTGTGTTGGATCGCTACAACTCCCTGAACGCGACGGAAGCCAACATCTCACAAAGCACGATCGATACCGCACAAAGTAACGTTGACCTGTCTGAAATAAGACTGTCGCAGGCGCAGGTTGAACTCTCTCGACGTTCCGTAAAGGCCCCCTTTTCTGGGCGTATCGGCATTACTGATGTGGAGATCGGCGATAGAGTAAACACCACCACGGTCGTCACCACCCTGGATGACCGCCGAGTCCTGCTCGTCGACTTCACGGTTCCCGAGAGTTTTATCGGTAAAATCGTAACAAATCTCAAAGTCCAAGCGCGGCAGTGGGAGTCACCTGATGACTACACGAACGGGACGATCGTCGCGGTCGACTCGCGTGTCAACGCATCCACACGGGCATTCAGAGCAAGAGCCGCGATTGACAACACTGCAGACACGTTGCGCCCGGGCATGGCCTTTGAAATTGACGCCTCGATCGAGAAGGGAGACTACCTCAGTGTTCCCGAACTCTCAGTCCAATGGGGCGCGGACGGCCCTTACGTTTGGTCAACGCTCGACCAACGCGCACAGCGCACTCAAGTTGAAATGATTAGACGGGGCAACGGTCGTATGCTGATTCGAGGAGAGATCGCCGAGGGCGACCGTGTCATTCTTGAGGGCATACAGAGTGTTCGTCCCGGGATGAAAATTAAAGATATCAATGTGAAGCAAGAAACCGCCAAGACTCCAGCCATCGATAATGCAGACCGGGGTTAACTCTTCTGACGACTTACAATGAAAGCTGCGCTTAATAATTTGGCTGGCGCCGGGCTGCCCGCTTTAGGGGTCAAACGCCCCTGGCTTGTTACCGTGATGAATCTGCTGATCGCGATTGCGGGCTTTGTTGCGATATTTGCCATCGAGGTTCGAGAGTTACCCGATGTCGATCAGCCGGTCGTCAATGTAAGAGCCAACTTCCCCGGTGCCTCCCCCGAGACAATGGACTCGGAAGTGACTCGAATCTTAGAGGGCGCCGTTGCAAGGGTCAGCGGTGTTAAAGAGGTCAACTCCAACAGCGAAGAGGGAAGCTCGCGAATTCGAGCCGTGTTTAACCCCAATTCTAACGTTGACCGCGCTGCAGCCGATGTTCGTGAAGCAGTCAGTCGGGTGCAGCGACAACTGCCGGAAAACGTTGAACAACTTGCCGTATTCAAATCAGATGAAGATGCCGAAGAGATAATGCGAATCGCCGTTCTTGCAGACGGTGTAACGGAGCAGGATCTTGCAAAGATCGTTGAGCGAGATGTCGTTCCCGCGTTCATTTCACTTCCTGGCGTGGCGGACGTCCCCCTATTTGGGTCCCGACGTCAAATCCTCAGAGTAGAACTTGATCCGGGGCGAATGAGTACTTACGGACTGACCGTCACGGACATAAGATCGGTTTTGTCGCAGGCGCCGCTGGATGTCCCTGCGGGCAGCTTTAAAACGAATGACCAAACGTTGTTAGTCCGTGCCGACGCCGCAGTCGACTCCGAAGAGGACATTGGCAATCTACTGATCACCGACAAGATTCGACTTCGGGATGTAGCGCGCGTGGCCTACACGCCCGATGATGCAACCTCAGTGGTCCGTCTCAACGGACAGAAAGTTCTGGGAGTCGGCGTAGTCCGACAAGCAGGCTCTAACACCATTCAAATTTCGGA
>DGPO01000088.1:53791-54009 GCA_002390485.1 Halieaceae bacterium UBA4438
GACGAGGCGGTGTTCATTAACGGCGCAGTATCCGAGGTCGTAAGAACCCTTGGCTTTGCTGTCATCATTGTCATTTTGACGATACGTCTGTTCTCTGGCAGCTGGCGATTCACCATTGTCCCAGCGATTGCGATACCGATTTCACTGCTCGGCACACTCGCCGCAAGTTGGGCTCTGGGATTTTCGATCAATATTTTAACGCTTCTGGCCCTCGTCCT
>DGPO01000088.1:54033-54208 GCA_002390485.1 Halieaceae bacterium UBA4438
ATTAATTGTCGACGACGCCATAGTAGTCCTTGAGAGTGTTCAACGTCGTCAGCAAAAAGGCGAAGGGGCCAGCGCGGCTGCCGTATTAGGCACGCAGTCTGTTTTCTTTGCTGTCATTGCGACAACCATGGTGTTGGTTGCTGTTTTTGTTCCCATTGCATTCCTACCGGGAACC
>DGPO01000022.1:0-3585 GCA_002390485.1 Halieaceae bacterium UBA4438
GCTTGGCGTCGCAGGTTACCTGCGGTCGCAAGAGGGCATAACGCCTGAAGTACTTGAAGCGGCCCCTGAGCCCCAGGCACAGCCCAAGAGTAACGAACTGAGTTGGGACGATGTGTCAAACCTTGACCAAATTGGACTTGAGGTGGGTTATCGACTCATCCCCTTGGTGGACGCCGCGCAAGGTGGCGACTTGTTAAGCCGTATTAAAGGTGTTCGAAAGAAACTGTCACAAGAGCTCGGATTTTTAGTCGACTCGGTTCATATTCGCGACAACCTCGATCTGGGCCCAAACAAGTACCGGATCAGCATTCACGGTGTGTCTATGGGCGAGGGTGAGGTGATTCCAGATCGNNGAACTTGCCATTAATCCAGGACAGGTGTTTGGCCAAGTCGACGGCATTGCCACCAAAGACCCAACCTTTGGCTTAGATGCGTTGTGGATTGACCCTTCGCAGCGTGATGCGGCGCAAACCGCCGGCTACACCGTCGTGGACAGCTCCACAGTCATTGCAACGCACTTAAGCCAGCTGCTTAAAAACAATGCGGCAAAGTTGATTGGTCAAGACGACGTACAACAGTTGCTCGAGCGCCTCAAGCAAACGGCGCCAAAGCTCGTGGAAAATTTGGTGCCCAACACCATGTCGCTCGCCGATGTGACGCGAGTGGTTCACAGCCTTCTCGATGAGGGTGTTCCTATTCGAGACATGCGCACTATCGCAGAGACGCTGTCGATTCATCGTGGTCTTGAAAATAACCCAGAGGAATTGGTGGCACAGGTGCGCGTCGCACTGGGCCCGTCGATTTTCCAATCCGTGATTGGCGGCGCACAAGAGCTGCCCGTGATGGTGCTCGACCCACAACTTGAGCAAATGATGAGCAGTGCCGTTCAAAACAATCACGGCGTTATCGAGCCAAATCTGCTGGATACCATGGTGAAAGGTATTGGTGATGCAGCGGGAAAAATGGAAACGGAAGGCGCTAGCCCCGTGCTGCTGGTCTCTGGAATTATTCGCGGATTCTTGTCGAAGCTGCTTCGAGGCCGGATGAGTAACTTTTATATTTTGGCGTACGAAGAAATTCCGGGTGACAAAAATATCCGCGTGGTGACCACTGTTGGCGGCCAAAACTAAAAGTTGGCCCGCTAATTGCTTTACTTACTTTAACCGACTTTTTAGGCCGCTTTTGGCGCAAATATGAGTCTTAAGCAGTATCGACGTCAAAGTATTGGCGTTTTGGGAGAACGATTATGAATGTACAGCGCTTTACGGGACGCAATAACAAACTTGCACTTGAGCAAGTCCGCATTGTTATGGGACCCGAAGCTCTCATTTTGTCGAACAAGCGAACCGCTGACGGCGTTGAGATTTGTGCAATGTTAGAAACAGGGTCCGTTATTTCGGCCATCGATCAAGCTCGTCCTGCCACTGACACCTCGGGAGACGGCACCAACGAGATTGCACTGGCGCACCTAAAGCGCGAACTGACCGACTTGCGTGAGACGCTTCACGCAGCCTTGGGTCAGCGGCAGTGGCAAGACACCGCCGGAAAGCGGCCTGCTCTGGCAACGGTTGAGCAGCGCCTGTCGACCTTGGGCTTGGATCGCGTGTTAATTGGTGAGCTTGTTGAGGGGATTTCGGCTGAGGCGACGTTGAACGACGGCTGGCGCCACGCGATTACGCAGCTCTCGGCGCGTATTGAAATTTTAACCGATGCAGAGCAGGCAGGTCTGCGAGTGAAGGCAGTCGTGGGCGGCAGTGGCGCGGATCGATCGCTGGTGATTCAACAGCTTGTTGCGTCGGCGATGCAGCAAATGGTTGCCCGCGATATCGCGGTCATTAGTATGCTTGAAGACCCGTCTTCAGCGCTTGGACGATTTTGTCACGAGCACGATATTTCCAGTTACATGGCACCGGATGCGGCGTCCCTCAAGAAGGCCTTGGCCGCAGTTAAGACCTGTCGGCAAGTCTTTATTGAAACGCCAGATCTCCTGCCCTCGCAAGGCGGACAAGATCCTGCGATTGTCACACTGCTGAATCAACGCGCGGGCTTGACTGCAATACTGGTGCTGCCCTGTACGGTTCAGGAGGAATACCTTCAACTACTGGCTCAGCACGCAGAGCAGCTGCCACTGGCGGGGTCTGTACTGACCCAGCTCGGCGAAGCAACATCGATCGGCCCTGTGCTTGGTATATTGGCCTCGCGTGAGATCCCGGTTGCGGGTGTTGCTGATCGCGCGAACAATGAGTTGTTGCGCATTACTGCAGAAGGCTTGATCAACGAATCAAAACGTCTAGCGCGTCGCAATTTAGAGCGCAAAAACCAGCAACTCAAGGTGGCGGTCTAACCATGCTGCAGCACATGAGCTACGATGGGCATCGTGCAACGTTTGCGGCAGCGCAGACCAGTGCAAAACGGTTGACTGCGGCGAGAGGAAAAGAGATGCAAGTTATTGCGATCACAGGTGGTAAAGGGGGTGTCGGTAAAACGAACATCGCCGTTAATTTAGCTGTGTCGATGTCAATGGAAGGGCTCGATGTCATGTTATTTGACGCCGACCTGGGTCTTGCCAATGTTGACGTCGTGTTGGGTATGCAAATTAAGCACACCCTGGCCGATGTTGTTTCGGGCGAAAAAACCCTCGCTGACGTGGTCGTCGACGGTCCAGAGGGGGTGCGCGTGATTCCCGCCGCATCGGGCGTTTCTCAAATGGTCGAGATGCAGAAAGCGCAGCAAGAGACCTTGATTCGTCAGCTGTCAGATCAATTGATGCCGCCTGACGTTTTAATTGTGGACACGGGCGCTGGGATTGATCAAACCGTTCAAACGTTCGTTGCCGCCTGTGAATCGGCTGTACTTGTTGTCTGTGACGAGCCGGCATCGTTGACAGACGCTTACGCCCTCATGAAGGTGTTGCGCGCGAAAAAGGACTTGAGGCGGTTTGAAATTCTGGCGAACCAGGTCGACAACCCGCTTCAAGGCAAGCAGCTCTTTGAGCGAATCGCGAACGTTTGTGACCGTTATCTCGATGTTGAGTTGGGTTACTTGGGCGCGATTCCGACCGACATGTACCTGCGTCGTGCCGTTCAAGAGCGACGTGCCCTGGTCAGCGTGTATCCGCGCTCTCCTGCCGCCGTTGCCATTCGAGACGCGGGGCGTCGACTGAACCAGCAGGCGCCAAGGAGTCAGAGTTCAGGCGTCGGTTTCTTTGTTGAGCAGCTCCTTAGGCAGCAGGCCCATGCGGTTCGGCACTGAAGCCATGTTATCTGAGTACGAGGTTCACTCGCGTCAACCGACCGATCACCTCGTGCAACAGCACTTGCCCCTGGTCAAGCGAATTGCCAGTCAGCTCGCTGTTAAGTTGCCGTCTCATATTGAGATCGATGACCTCATTCAGGTCGGACTGATTGGGCTGTTAAAAGCAGTCGATGACTATCAGAGTGACTCGGGCGCGGTTTTTTCAACGTATGCAACGATTCGCATCCGCGGCGCGATGCTGGATGAATTAAGAAGCCGCGATTGGCTGCCACGCAGTGTTCAACGTGACTTGGGTCGCGTGGCATCCGCTATTGAGCGGGTTGAACAGCG
>DGPO01000022.1:3623-4180 GCA_002390485.1 Halieaceae bacterium UBA4438
GACGAACTTGCCATGCCGGTCGAAGATTATCGAAGCCTTGCTGGCGAGCTGGCCTGCGCTCGAGTGACACAACTCGACGAAGCTGAGCTGCCACCGGGCCAAGACGAGCCCGACGAGCAGTTTGCGGAGCAGTCAAAGCGCGAGGCACTTGTTGAGGCAATAGCGCTGCTTCCCGAAAAAGAGGGGCTTATGCTGTCGTTGTATTACAGTGAGGGCTTAAACCTGAAGGAAATTGGGTTGGTCCTTGGCGTTAGCGAATCTCGGGTCTCGCAGATTCACGGACAAGCTGTCGCTAGACTTAAATCAAAACTAGTGGCCTGGCGTTAACTCGCTTCTTCGTCACCCACCTTTTTCCCAGTACTGGCCTGCGTGCGGCGCTGAAGTTGTTCAAACTGACGCTGATTAACGTGCGCCACAATCGCATCTACCTGTTTGTCTTGCTCTTCTAGAAAACGGCCGCGCAGCCAGAAGCCTGGGTTTTCTGCATCCGCCGACACCCGTGATTCGATAATGACCATGCTTACGGTGATCTCTACATTAATGCTTTCGAGATTTAA
>DGPO01000022.1:4253-10846 GCA_002390485.1 Halieaceae bacterium UBA4438
TTATCGCAAAACCCACCGAGGTTAGACGACGAACCGTGCGGATCGTCCTTTGCGGTTAATAATTCCATTTTGTGATTCAACAGCGTCATCACTCTGGCGAGCTCTGGAGACTCTTCATTAAGTTCTAACAGGGCCTCTTCAAGTTCCTTGTTAAGGGAAAGCATGGCCGATACCGAAACGCTGACCGGCTTTATGTCTGCGCGTCGCCACGCCATGAGCAGCCGGTCTTGAATTCGGTAAAAGTCTCGCTGATTGTCGCTCACCCTAAGCACTCCTTTGTTGATCTTGGAAAATTGATCAACATGTTATTGTCTCACTGCACGGCCTGACGTAGAAATTCGGTACTGTTCTCACTGAGTGGCTGTCTGACCAGTATTTCCACCCGTCTGTTCCTTGCTCGGCCCTCTGCCGTTGAGTTAATGGCTTGGGGCCGCGTATCCGCAAAACCTGACGCCGTGACTCTTTTGGGCTGCAAGGTTGAAATATTCAGCATGCGCCGCACAACAGAGACCGAGCGCGCCGCTGACAAATCCCAGTTCGAAGGATAAGCGAATGTGTTGATCGGAACATCGTCAGTATGTCCCTCGACCGCAACTTTTCCTTCAATTTGTGTCAAAGCCGATGCAATTTTGTCTATCACGCCTACAAATGACGTATTTAGAAGCGCGGAGCCCGAGGTAAACGAGCCTCTTTCACGGATGCGAATAATAATGGTTCGGGCCTCGCTCTCGACATCGATCTGGCCCTGATCAATTTCGGTGCGCAGCAGACGCCTCAGCATTTCCGCATCAAGCTCAGTCTCTTGAATCAGCTCCATCATCTCGTCATACGTGAGGACCTCATCTCTGACGTCCTTCTCGTCTGCGACTGGGGCGTCGGGATTACCTATGCGCAGCGAGTTGCGGGTTTGATCTTGTGTGACCTGCTGTACCACGTCGACAATGGTCTCATCGGGAATGCCGGGCCTGAACTCGGTGGAGACCACACTCGTCCCTTTGGGTATCGATTCCAACTCCATATCGCGCTGCACACCAAAGGCCTCGGACATCGAGTCTGCGAGCTGCTTGTACTTGATAATGTCGACTTCAGCCATCGACAAAATTAGAACAAAGAAACACAACAGTAATGACATGAGATCGGAGAAGGTGACCATCCAACCGTCGGCATTGCCTTCGTCTTCTTCCTCTTCGAAAAAGTCCTCGTCACTCATTTTGCGCGCGCCTTGGGCTTGCCGGCACGCTGCGTTGGGTCGAGGTAGGCGCTCAATACTGATGCGATGACGCGCGGGTTTTGGCCCGACTGAATCGCCATGACGCCGTCGATACACAAGGTTAATTTCAGTTTTTCGTTGGTCGACAGAAACTTAAGTTTGTCAGCGACCGGCAGGAAAAGTACGTTAGCAAGAACCGAACCCCAGAGCGTGGTCAGTAGTGCAAGGGCCATCGCAGGACCAATGGCCTTGGGGTCGTCCATTTTTGCCATCATGGCAACGAGACCAACTACCGTGCCGATCATGCCAAATGCAGGAGAAGACTCCCCCATTGAGCGCCAGACCTTTTCACTCGCCGTGTTGCGCTCAATGGTGCCGCGCATGTTTTTACTCATACTTTGTTTGACCACGTCGGCAGTGCTGCCGTCGATTAACATCTGAACACCCTCTTTGAGGAAGGGCTCGCTAATCTTTACTTTTTCCAAAGCAAGTAACCCGTCTTTTCGACTGACAGTGGCCAGCTCAACAATTTCATCGATAAGTGCTTGGGGGTCGTTGTTTGGGCTAAAAAACGTGCGTGAAACCACTTTCAGTGAACTGAGGAAGTGTCCAAGGGAGTAGCGAATCATCACACCAAAAATCGTGCCGCTCAGCACAAAAAGCGGTGAGAACCAGTCGTCGGTGAACATTTCGAGCTGGTCTTGTTTGACAATTGTCCAGACAATGAAAGAGACCGCGCCTATCATCCCCAGAAGAGTTGCAATATCCACCCAGTACCTCCGATAACCACTTATTGCCCTAAGTTAGCGACAAGTTATGACGCTAATATAGACGAGGATAGCAATTGCTTCGTAAATAACTATGGAAGAACTTCAATTAACGTTAACACCGGCCCGCGTTGATCAACGTAATTTTGGTCTGATGCTCAGTAATTGGCGCGTTGGGCAGGTGATTAATGCGCTGGTTGTTGATCGAATGCCCAGTGGCGGCATGTTGCTCAGTGCGGGGGGGCGTGAGTTTGTGACGCCGATGGATTTGCCGGTGCAGCCGGGTAATCGACTGCAGCTCGAAGTTCAAAAAATCGCGCCTCAGCTGGTACTCAAGGCATTTTTGCCTGACGCTATAGCAGGGTCGGGCAAAACGCAGAGTGCCCCATTGTCCAATCCGCTGGTAAGCGCCGATACGCGGGTCGCTAATACGGCAACCTTGCTGTCGACGATTGCAGCAAGCCCGCCGCTTCGCGCCTTTATTAGTCAATCGCCAGCACTCACGGCGTTATTTGCAAGCCTTACTGGGCAAGCGCTGCCGTCAAGTCTCCTCTCATCGGGCAGCTTAGCTCAAGCCGTCGCACAATCCGGGCTGCTGACGGAGGCCAATTTAGCAGCCGGACGTGATGCCCGCGCAAAAGGCTCTGCAAAGACGCAATTAACGCAGATTCAGCGCATGCTCGGTGAAATGACGACAGCGGGTTTGCAGCCAGAGTCGAGAGGCTCGTTATCGTCGTTGTCGGAACTCACCAATGCGGCACTGGCAAATTTGGGTCAGCAGCAGCTCACGTCGATACCGCAAGACGGCGGCAGTCAGCGCTGGGTGTTTAGTCTCCCACTTGAATTATCGGCAGGCTTTATTGATTTATCCATGACGGTTGAGCGCGATGCAAGCGGCGCCCAAGGGTCGTCTGAAGATCAGGAGTGGCGCGTTCAGTTACAACTTGAGTTACCCAGCGCTGGCCCGATCAAGGCTGTGGTGACCATGAAAGGCTCCGACATTAGTATTGTGCTTCAAAGTCAGTCCGCTTCGGTACGAGAGGTGCTTGAACAAACTTTTTCCGACCTTCGAAACCGGCTGATTATTAGTGACTTCCGCGTGAAGCGTCTGGTTGCAGAGCCCGTAATGGTATCGCCGCCTCCATTGGACCCACCATCCGGCTTTAAGGCATCGGCATGAAGCAGGATGACTTTGAGAGAGCGGTTGCGCTCCAATACGATCAACTTGGAGCGCCGACGATTCTGGCATCGGGCGAGGGGGAAATTGCACGCCTCATTAAAGAGCGCGCCGAGCAAGCGGGGGTGCCGTTAGTTGAGAATCCAAAGTTGAGCTACTTGCTCTCCAAAATACCCCTTGGGGATGAAATACCGCCGGAACTTTACCGGGCGGTGGCCGAAGTTTTGGTGTTTATATTGCGCGTGGAAATGGCACTGGACGAGCGGGGTTAATCTCTGTCGGCAGTGGTCATTTTCAGTTCCGTCAGGGGTGCGCGGCGCTAAAACTTTCAAAAAGTGCGATTTTGGTCACAGTTTTGACCCATATGAGTCACTTTTTCCCGTTTAAAGCAATGGAAACCCGCGGTTGCTCTGCGTAGTCTTATTACTCGCATGGATGCGCTTCTGAAATTACCGATACCAGAGAGAGGATGGGGCTGGGTCGGATAACTGAGGAGGTGTGTAATGCGTGCTCCCGCGACTAACTCTGCAATACCACAGGTGTCTCGTCCACTTCGGGCAAAACCTGTCTATGTTTTCTCTGCCTTTACGTCAGAAGATCTGCGCTCAAACCACACGGCAAAGCGCTATCTAAGAACCGCTGCGAACGACGTGTGCTTGGTGCCCTTGTTTAGAGACTTCACTTAAGGTTTCACACCAGACTCTGGCCCGTCTTTGCGGTGGATAAATCACACCGTTCAGGGTCGGAACGTCCACGAGGCGTGGGACAGCCAATGCCTGTTGTCAGGAAATGCCGGTAACGCGCATTTATTGTGCGCCACGTCCCCTGTGGCCGATGCCGTTCTCTGGGTCTGAAATTATCTCGCACAGTGGTGCTCAACGCGGGGACTATTTTTCGCGTTGAGCCTGTGTAAGCAGTCGGTCCAATTGATCAGAAAAGTGCTTACGGTCGGTGAGGTTCAGTGCTGGAGGGCCTCCCGTATGCGCGCCTGATGATCGCATTGTTTCCATAAAATCACGCATCTGTAGGCGCTGCTTAATATTGTTTTGAGTGTAGCGCTCACCGCGCGACGTGAGCACCAGTGCGGATTTTGCGATGACGTCTGCGGCCAATGGAATGTCAGAGGTGATGACAAGGTCACCCGCTGACACCCGTTGCTCAATGGCCTTGTCTGCTTCATCAAAGCCACCGGGGACTTGATAGAGGCGCACGTGGGGTGAGCTGAGTAGCGAAAACGCGTGATTCGCGACAAAGGTCGCGGTCATTGCGCGCTTGTGTGCAGCTTTCGCAATGATCTCTCTGATGGCGACGGGACAGGCGTCGGCATCTACCCAAATGTCCATGGCTACCCCCCAAAAAAAGACCCGGCGATAGCCAGGCCTTTACAGTGTACTACTACCGGCGATTAGTGGGCGGCAAAACCGCGGTAGTCGCTTGAGGCAATTTGATCGCAAATCATTCTGTAGGTTCCCACGCCCCCCACATAGGCTAAAAACATGCGCGGCTTTCCAGGGACGTTGGCGCCCATGTACCAGCTGTTGGCTTTGGGGTAGAGCGTCATATTCGCTAGTTGCTCGGTGTGCTCAGCCCACTCTTGCTCTGCCTCGTCGGTAGGCTCAATCGTTGCTTTCCCTTCGCTGCGCATCCACTGAATACAATCGCTCACCCAGTCAACGTGCTGCTCAATAGAAACCAGCATATTGCTCAGAACCGAGGGACTTGAGGGTCCTGTGATAGTGAATAAGTTAGGGAAGCCGTGAATAGCGATGCCTAAATAGGAGCGCGGTCCGTCAACCCATGCGTCTTGCAGCTTTACGCCGCCACGGCCACGAATGTCGACGCGCAAGAGCGGCCCTGTCATGGCGTCAAAGCCGGTCGCATAAACAATTGCGTCGAACTCCCGCTCACCCTCAATGGTCTTAATGCCGGCGCTGGTGATGGTCTCGATCGGGGTGCGTCGCAAATTAACGAGAGACACGTTGTCTCGGTTGAAGGTCTCGTAGTAATTGGTGTCGATACAGGGTCGCTTAGTCCCGTAAGGGTAGTCTGTTGGCAGTAAATCCTGCGCGGTTTGTTCGTCGTTTACCGTTGTACGAATACGGTCACGAATGTATTCAGAGATCTGATCATTCGATTCCTGCTCGACTTGAAGATCAGCAAACTGGAACAGCATTCCCGGCAAAATGCCGCTTTCCCAGCCGTCGGTAAATCGCCGACTGCGCTCTTCAGGCGTTGCATCGATTGCACGGTCCATTGAGCGCTCGTTCACTACGCCGAGAACATTCAGTCGCTGTTTCGCACGATAGTCACTGTAGTTGGCTTTAATTGCATTGGCGTCATCTTGCGCAAGCTTGTGATTAAGCGCAGGCGTTGTGAAGGTCGCCGTGCGTTGGTAGACCACAACCTCGGCCGCTTCCTCCGCAATCAGCGGAATGGCTTGAACGGCTGACGAGCCGGTGCCAATGACGGCGACGCGTTTGCCCGTAAAGTCGACGCCCTCTTTGGGCCAGAGGCCAGTTGTGTAAGTACTGCCTTTGTAGCTTTCACGACCCGCGATATCCGGTGTCTTTGAAGCAGACAATACGCCGGTTGCCATGACTAAGTGCTGCGCTCGCACGCGACGCCCGCACTGGGTTGTGACGAGCCATTCCTCAGCGTCGTCGTCGAAGTGGGCACTGGCAACCGAGGTGTTAAAGGCAATGTCACTCTTGAGGTCAAACCGGTCAGCAATATGTTGTGCGTACTTTAGAAGCTCCGGTTGGGGTGAATATTTTTCCGACCACTGCCACTCTTGCTGAAGGTCATCGGAGAATGAAAACGAGTAAGCCATGCTCTCAATATCCACTCGCGCACCCGGATAGCGGTTCCAGTACCACGTGCCACCGACATCACTGCCTCTTTCGAAAACTTGAACACTGAGCCCTTGCTCGCGCAGTTTGTGGAGTTGGTACATCCCCGAGAAACCGGCTCCTACGACCACCACGTCCTTACGCTCGGTCGGCGTTAGGTGGCGATCCATTTCCTGGGCCAGCCACGCCATTGCTTTTCCGGCCGCCGGTAGGGCAGCGGGCATGGCAAAGAAGCCGTGCATTTGCTGCAAAAAGTTCTTGTGGCTTACCGAGACACCCGATGCGCGAAGTTTCTCGACGTAGGCCTGACCTTCGTCCACTAAAATGTCGAACTCTGCGGTAAGAACCACAGCGGGCGGCAGGTTGTGAAGACTTTTGGCGTGCAGTGGCGACGCCATGGGGTCTAGCCGTGACGCAGGGTCGGCGTAGTGCGCCCAAAAGTGTGCCATAAGGTCGCTGGTTAAGAACAGTTGCTTGTCGTCGTCACCCCAGCTGGATCCAGACATCGCACCATCCGTTACAGGATAGACGAGCGCCTGAAGGTCAATGTGCGGCCCGTCTTCATCGCGTGCTCTCATGGCGACAACCGT
>DGPO01000022.1:10926-19168 GCA_002390485.1 Halieaceae bacterium UBA4438
GGGTGTTGGGAACGGGTGCTCCGGTGCTTTTCGATAATCCACCATCACAACAACGGCCTCGCAGGTCTCGGCAAGGTGACGCCCTACGGCATCGTAGTCGTCAATGTTGCCGATCACCCAACCGCCGCCATGGAAGTAGGTGATGAGGCGTTTTGCACGCGAAGACGGTGTCAGCACGCGCGCCCTAATCGACGCACCGTCAACGGGAATCTCTAAGTCGTTGCTGACCACGTTTTGAGGCCCTGGGGGCATGGATCGGTTGATCTCCGAGAACACCAAACGCGCTTCGTCGGGCGGTAAAGTACTGAGGTCGGGCGTTTCATTGAGCGCCATGCCGGCGAGCATCGACGTTGTTGCTAGATCTAGGTGCATGTGAATCTTCCTCGCTTGTTATTTTTTTAGAGCTGGAGTCAGTCTGGTATCCAATTGCCGTGAAATCCTGGTGGTACCCGGTGTGGGAGATGAATGATACCTGTGGGCCCTCTTTCAATTGCTAGGGCATCGAAAAACTGCAGTTCTGTGGTGTCGTTTTCCATGTTGATGACCAGCCCCATGAGCCAACCCTTAGCTTCTTCGGCGGTTGCTGATTCAGGAACGAAGATGAATTCACCGCCCACCATACCCTGACCGAAGTGATGCGTTTTCTTCTGGCCGGTTTCCATATCGTAATGAAAGAGCGTGTTCTCAGCGACGAAATTCGACACCGTCTCGCCCGGCTGGCTGACGACCCATGCGTGTCTGTAGGGCTGCCCAAAAAAACGCTCATCGATACGTGGAAATTCCTGAGGCGCGCGGTCAGTGGTCGTTCGTGTGACTTGTTTTGTCGCCGGGTCGACGTGCCAGCGCTCAAAACCGCAGGGGTCGCCGTTCGGTCCGTCTGGGCCGTGAGCAAACATGGTCTCGTAGGCGCAGCAGTCAATGGTCACGCTGCCGTCGCTGTTCTGAAACGTGTTGGCCACGTGGAAGAGGTAGCAGGGGTCGACGTCGCACCAGATGATGTCCTCGACCTCTCCACGCCGAGGCAGTAGACCGACTCGCGCGGTGTGCTCTTTGTTCCATCGATAGGGGAAATTGAACCCTTGAGCTACTGCACTCAGGGAGAAGGTGACGGGAAGGTCGAAGACAATGACGTAGTCGTCGGTGATCCCGCACTCGTGAATTGAGGGGCCGTCTTGAACCGGAATTTTGCGCTCCGACAGCACCTGACCGTCGGGGCTAATGGCAACGTGCCAGACTGTATTGGGAGACTCGGGCTCGTACGTGACGGCGTGCCATTCACCCGTTTTGGGGTCCTCGTGCGGATGTGCGGAAAAGGGCGCACTGAGACCGCCGTTAAAGTGTGCTGACTCTTTCGTGTCGAGGTATTCATCTAGTTCAAAGGGAAAAGGGCCGGACTCGACCAGCGCCAGCGTTTTCCCCGCCAGCTTCAACACGTTCGTATTGACCGTATCGCGCCCACCCCGTCGCGGGCCACACGCCGCCTTTGGTCCGCCCTGGCGTTCGAGGGCCTGCGACTTTATGAACCGGTTGCGGTACCACTGGGGCTGACCGTTAGAAATGCGAATACCGTGCACCATGCCGTCACCGACAAACCAGTGGTGGCCCCTGGGGTCTACTTTGTATGGGTTGGGACCGATACGTGCGTAGGTGCCTGTCAAGGTAGCGGGTAGCTCACCCGTCACCGGTAACGCCTCAAGCAGCAGTTCCTCGGTCATGGGGGCGTGAATGCCGGAGAGAAATAGGTGTTCACGAAATGGGTTCTTGAAACGACGGTTGATGGACGCCGAAGCATTGATCATCCGTGTGATGGTGTTCCTGATCGTTGCTTCAACTTGGCTCGCCATGCGTGTCGACTTTTATGGGTATTTGCACCCAATAAACACCAACTTCATGTCTCCTCGCAAGTCACAGTGCGCAAAAGCGCCTAATTGATGTGCGCACCCTAGAAGTAGTGGCCTATCCATTGCCCAATAGGGCTTCCGGATGCGATGCGAATCGGGATCGCACTGCCGTTGTTACACCGCACCTCGCCACGTGTCGAAAACCATGACTCCTCAAGCACATAAGCACATTTACTGGACTGTTCGGGCGCGTAAATGGGGATCTCCACCGTGTGAATCGTTAGGCCACTGCCGCTTGCACCACTTTTTCCCATTTGGATGAGCGCCACCACGCCGTTACCCACGAGCGGGTGCCGATAGCCCTCGCTAACCGCAGTCATCACGCTTTTATTCACCCCGATGCTCTGGTTGAGGTGGCTGGGTGTGCCGTCCCAGGTGTCGTTGGTGGGGGACCAGCCCAGCGATGTGAGGCATCGCTGTCGATCTCGGGTCTCTCGTCGACCTTGATGCGTCGTCGCGGCGACTGTTTTCCAAAAGCCGACTTGCGAGCCACTCAGACCGGTCATGAAACTGTGCGGACTGGGACTGTTGGTTGCAACGGCTGCGTGACCCTCGACGCTGACGTTGGGCGCGCCGTTAATGTGGCGGACGCCCTGGAACGAAAATTGAATATCGGGAACGGGGATCCACTGGTCGGCTGCCTGAACGCAAAACGACGCTTCCTGCTCGAAGAATGTGTGTTGCAGGTGAATAGGCAGGCTCGGGTTGAACCAGCGCTCACTGCCGAGGGTGTGTGTGACCTGAGTACAGCCCGCACAGACGGCGAGCAGGCACAGGGCCAGAAAGGTACGGAGAAACATAAACAACCGCTCTCAAGATCTATCCACTTTTATAGATTAGCGACCAAAACGGTGAAACGCTTAGCGGTATTTCGTGAATCAGACGCCTGCGCGGGCCCGCGGGTGGTTAAGATCGACTAGCCGCTGAGCTCATCGCGGGCTGTCGCAAAGGCAGTCACCGCTTGGTCAAGATCGGCAATGGAGTGTCCTGCAGATATTTGAACCCGGATTCGTGCTTTGCCTTTTGGAACCACCGGGTAGAAGAATCCAACGGCAAACACATTGAGCGCCAGCAGACGCTCGGACATTTTTTGAGCAAGCACGGCGTCACCCAACATGACCGGTACGATCGGGTGGTCCCCCTCGGGTACCGCAAAGCCGTGGGCCTGCATTTGTCGTCGAAAGTAATGGGTGTTGTCTTGGAGTTGGTCGCGAAGCGATGTTGAGGCTTCCAGCATATCTAAGACTTGCAGTGATGCTGCGCAAATGGAGGGCGCTAAGGTATTTGAGAATAAATAAGGACGTGAACGCTGCCTTAAAATATCGACAATTTCCTGCCGTGCTGCAGTAAAACCGCCAGAGCCGCCGCCTAAGGCCTTACCAAACGTGCCGGTAATAATATCGACGCGATCCATGACCTCGCAGTACTCGTGGACACCGCGGCCCGTTGCTCCCATGAAGCCTGTTGCGTGGCAGTCGTCGTGGTGAACCATGGCATTGTATTGGTCCGCCAGATCACAAATCTTGTCGAGTTGCGCAATGGTGCCGTCCATGGAGAAAACACCGTCTGTGGTGATCAAAATTCGCCGCGCACCGCGTTCCTTCGCCGCGATTAATTGAGCTTCCAGATCCGCCATGTCGTTGTTGCGGTAGCGGTAACGCGCGGCCTTGCAGAGTCGCACACCGTCGATGATCGATGCGTGGTTGAGCTCATCGGAGATCACGGCATCTTCTGGGCCTAAAATGGTTTCGAACAGGCCTGTGTTTGCATCGAAACAAGCGGCGTAGAGGATGGTGTCTTCCATCCCCAGAAATCCTGATACGCGATTCTCGAGGGTTTTATGAATGCCTTGTGTGCCACAAATAAAGCGAACGGATGCGAGACCAAAACCCCAGGTGTCGAGACTGTCGCTCGCCGCCTTCTTGACCGCTGGGTGGTTGGCCAGGCCCAGGTAGTTGTTGGCACACATATTAATAACGTTTGAGCCGTCAGCGAGGGTAATGTCGCTTTTCTGATCAGACGTAATGACGCGTTCGGTTTTCCAAAGTCCGGCCTCTTTTATACCCACGATTTCATCGGCAAAGCTTGCTTTCGTCGCGTGATAGCTCATGTCAGTCCTTCCAGTCGAGAATTATTTTGCCCGATTGTCCCGAGCGCATAATGTCAAAGCCCTCCTGAAATTCGGTGTAGTGGAGTCGGTGCGTAATGATGCGCTCTACGGGGAGACCGGACTGAATCATCATGACCATTTTGTACCAGGTCTCATACATTTCGCGGCCATAGATGCCTTTAATATTAAGGCCTTTAAAGACGACGTCGGTCCAAGCGATCCCGGTATCGTCGGGCATCAGCCCCAGCATGGCGATACTGCCGCCGTTAATCATTTTATTGAGTACGTCTCTAAACGCGACCGGCGATCCGGACATCTCAAGGCAGACATCGAAGCCCTCAAGAATTCCAAGACTTGCCATAAACTCGCGCGTGATCTGTTGTTTAGCCACGTTGATGGGCTGCACCTTGGGTACGATCCGTTTCGCAAGATCCAGCCGGTATTCGTTGACGTCGGTGAGTATGACGTTGCGCGCTCCACAGTGCCCGGCGACCATCGCGGCCATAATGCCAATAGGACCCGCACCCGTAATAATGACGTCTTCACCAACCATATTAAACGACAGAGCGGTGTGAACGGCATTACCGTAAGGGTCAAAAATGGCAAGCAAATCGGTTGGAATATAAACGTTGGGCTTAAACACATTGGTTGCGGGTATTGCCAAATATTCTGCAAACGCACCGTCTCGATTGACGCCCACACCTTGTGTGTTGGGGCAGAGATGCAGTCGGCCTGCCAAGCAGTTGCGACAACGTCCACAGACAATATGACCCTCGCCTGAGACGATGTCGCCAATGGCAAGCCCCGTGACATTGGCACCGATTTCAACAATTTCTCCCGCGTATTCGTGGCCGCTGACCATTGGGATGGGTATCGTTTTTTGGGCCCATTGGTCCCAGTTATAGATATGCACATCAGTGCCGCATATTGCGGTTTTATGGATCTTGATGAGCACCTCGTTCCCCTCAATTTCTGGGATCGGGACATCTTCAAGCCACAAACCTTCTTCGGCGTATTTTTTCACGAGTGCTTTCATCGAACGAGTCCAGTAAGGCAGTGGTTATCTAAAGGTTTTATGCGCTTAAAGTCGCTTTGGATGACTTTGAGCCGCTTGCGGTTCTTGGGTGCTGCGAGAGTTTCAATATCCGCCTATTTTATGACGGCTCGTGCATTGACGATACTCCCGCATAGGGTGCTATCGTCTTGCCTCGAGCAAAACACAAAAACGAGCGAGGCGACGATGCTGGATCTAGATCGAGAGAAGATAGCGCTTGCCGCCGCGTTTCGGTGGGCGGCACGACTCAACTTTCACGAGGGTGTGGCTAACCACTTCTCGCTCGCGCTCAATGCGGACGGCACACGGTTCTTAATGAACCCCAACCAGCGCCATTTTTCACGCATTAAAGCCAGCGATATTATCGAAGTTGATGCCAATGACCCCAATGCACTCAGTGGACCCGACGCCCCGGACATAACGGCGTGGGGATTGCATGGTGGCATTCACAGACACTGTCCACACGCACGTTGCGTCATGCATGTGCACTCGAATTACGCCACTGTGCTGGCCTCACTCTCCGACAGTCGCCTGCGGCCTGTCGATCAGAACTCCGCCATGTTCTTTAACCGCTACGTCATTGACGAGCATTACGGTGGTCTGGCCTTGGAGGATGAAGGCAATCGGTGTGCGGCACTCCTGACCGACCCCAAAAAGAAGGTCATGATCATGGGTAACCACGGTGTCTTGGTCATCGGTACAACGGTGGCGGAGACCTTTAATCGCCTCTACTACTTTGAGCGCGCAGCAAGTACTTACGTCCAGGCGCTGCAGACCGGGCAGCCACTGCGTGTGCTGTCTGACGAAGTGGCAGAGAAAACCGCGCAACAGCTCGAAGCCTACCCCGAGCAAGATGAACGGCACTTTCTTGAGCTTAAAGGCATCTTGAATGCGGAGGGATCGGATTACGCCCAGTGACGGCGAAGGTCGCCGTGACGAGACTGTAATACTGGTTTGACGCGCAGGCGCGCAAAGCGTCGCCTGTCAGCCCATTACAAACGGGCGACGCGTGTTTGAGCAGATGCGCCTGAGCGACTCATCGCAAGGGCTACACACCAAAGACGCGTCTGAAGTTATTCACGTAAAAGTTATCGAGCGTGCACGCGCTGTGATTTGCTAAAAACGCATCGAATGATCCGAGTGGGTCTTTTCCACCCTCAATATGCGGGTAGTCGCTTGCGAACATGTACAGCTCGGCGTTTGAGTGCGCGATTAACGAGCCCACATCCTCAAAAGGGAAGGCGGTGAACCCCATTTGCTCCGTGATTTGCTCCGACGGCTTGCGCGACATGGAGGCAAGTTCAGGCTGGACACGGCTAAACGCGTGGACGGTGTTATCCAATATTTTCAAAAAGGAGGGCACCCAAGACGCGCCGAGTTCAACAGCTGCGCCTCTCAGCTTTCGGTGGCGCTCAAAGACACCACTGAGCACCATGGCACTGATGAATCGCTCGGCCGCATGGTGAAGCACTGAATAGTCCAATGCCCTGACGTTTTCACCCCCGTCAAATGCGTCTTTGGGCAACGGCTTTCCGTTGTTAAACCAGGCCGGGTCAATGTGATAGTCACTGCCGCCAATATGAATTAAAAAGGGTACGCCGCTCTCTGCCAGCCTTGCCCAAAACGCGTCAAAATCCGGGTGTCCGGGTGATTTGTCGCCACAGATGCGGTGCGGCACCCAAATGCCGCCCATTCCTGACTGCAGGGCAAACTCGAGCTCTTGCACGGCAAGGTCTGGATCGTCCAGCGAAATACAGGCCATTCCCATGAGGCGCTCGTCATCCCCGCAAAAAGCGGTCATGGCGCGTGTGTGTGCGCGAACCGCACCGTATTTAACGCGGGTGCTGAGCTTTGTCGAAAATGGGGCTCTGGCGGAAAGTGTCGAGAAGATGATTTGTTTTTTGAAGCCCAGCATATCCAGCGCTTGCGAGCGATGCCGCCCGTCAAATGCACCAAGTGCCTGAATTTCTTTTGACTGTGCGATCAACCCATCGCCCAAGGAGCGCAGGTGATTCAGATGTTCGTCTGAATGTTTGCCACCTTGACCGACCAGCACCGCAACCTCTTCTTCGGTGACGCTGGAGGCCGAGTAACTGGTCAGTGGAATTTGATCGCGAATATCCGGGTCAGCGAAATCGCGTAAATGCGTGGGCAACTCCATGATGTGCCCGTCTGCATCGTAGATGGCTCTGTCGCCCGCGTAGGTCATGTCGTTCGCCTCTCTTGTTATTGTTAAGCTGCTATTGTTGGGCGCCTCGATTGAGTACCCAGTAATTATTGTATGCCGGGTCAGTGTAACGACAGTTCGGGCGTGCGTGCAAAACCGGCCCCCAGCGTCTTCATGTGTCAATGGGGCGTCGTCTTGAGGTAGTCTCTGGGACCTTGTTGATTAATCCCTCAAGTGTACGAAACGTTGGCAGCTTTGGAGTCGATATGGATCCCTTAAGTCAGGCGGTGCTGGGCTCAGTTGCGTCTCAATCGGTGCGCAACAAAACCAGTCTAATCAGAGTCGGTACCATCGGTGCCCTTGCCGGAATGGCGCCTGATCTTGATGTGCTGATTCAATCGGCTACGGACCCACTGCTGTCACTGGAGTACCACCGGCAGTTCACCCATTCGCTCATTTTTATTCCGTTGGGTGCGGCGCTCTGTGCTTTAGCTTTTTGGCCCTTCGTCCGTCGTCACATGAGCTACCAGCAGGTCTGGCTGGTCGCGCTCGTGGGCTACGCTACTCACGGTTTGCTCGACGCCTGCACGACCTACGGCACGATGTTACTTTGGCCGTTCTCTGATGCACGCATTGCGTGGAGTAACATCTCGGTGGTGGATCCGTTATTCACGCTGCCTTTACTGGCTGCGGCGGTGTTGGCCGGGGTCAATCAGTCGATCCTCACTGCACGTCTCGGTATGGTTTGGGGCTTGATGTATCTCGCGTTCGGACTGGTGCAGCAGGATCGAGCGACGACGGCGGGCGAAGCGCTTGCTGCGAGTCGAGGACACGACTTGGTGGTTGTTTCATCCAAGCCCAGCTTTGGCAATATCCTGCTCTGGAAAGTCATTTACGAGCACGACGATCGGTACTACGTCGACGCGGTTCGGGTCGCCACTGGTATCCAGCTACTGGAGGGCGATAACGTTGCTCGGCTCCACATTGAAACGCATTTTCCGTGGCTGGAT
>DGPO01000006.1:0-905 GCA_002390485.1 Halieaceae bacterium UBA4438
CTCCATCGCAGAACCGCCAAACGCGACATCTGAATCATAGGCAGTTGCAGCCAACGCGACGCCATTCACACTGAAACCAACGGTCTGGCTCGCTTGATTCATCGTCAAGGTCACCTCGGTGCCTTCATATACATCACCCTGGACGATGTTAACCATGTCTGTCTTAATCGTAACATTACGGGTCGCAGTGGCCTGTGTATTGTCTACCGCCAATACATGTCCGGTACCGAGCAGAGTGTTGTTGGCAGCTAGCCCGAAAGAAAAGTCTCGACCTTTAGAGTCAGCAATCACCAACTCGTTGGTAGCAGCATCAAAGCGCGCCGTGAAAGTGCTCACGTCGATTGTTGAAGAGGTTGCCACGCCTCCGATAGCCAAGGTGACCGCAGTGGCTGCATTAAGCATTGTTTGAACAGCAGTCGCAAACGCCGCGCCAGTTGTTGCGCTACCGCGGTTATTTATTTGGGCAAGGGCATTGCCAGCCGTGTACATTAGCTGGCCATCAACGTGGAAAGCGAAACCTGCTCCGGAGGAACCAACACTAACGCCAAGGATGTTAGAGCCTAACGAAATCCGCGTCTCTGAGAACAAGTTTTGTGTGGACGCCAGAGTCTCTGAACTTCCTATCTCATTCAACGGCGTGACCGTTATTGTGCCCGCGGTTGACGCAAAGTCCTCTACTGATAATGCACGGCCTTTGTTGTTCGTTATCTGAAGTGTGCTGCCAGAGAATTCAATGTCAAACTCTCCAATGTCAATTTGTGCATCGTTGAAGCTCGCAGCTAAGCCTGCGCTAAGCGCATTTCGAAAAGCCGTAGCAATAGCCGCGTCAGATGCCGTACTCGCCAAATCGAACGTTGCACTAAAGTAGCTATCACCCTCGCCGTTGGTCAGCGCAAAAGTGTAGT
>DGPO01000006.1:998-1653 GCA_002390485.1 Halieaceae bacterium UBA4438
GTCATGTAAGTCGTAGTAGCGGCCGAACTAAAGGTGTTCACCGTAAGCTTGCCACCCGCGGAGTTTGACAGCACGATTTCGTCGCCACTCCATGCAGCTGAAATATTGTTTTGTGACGTAGCGACTGATGTGAGAGGCGCGGTCATATTTGCCGCGTCTGTATCAAAGAGGAAACCAGTTCCTGCGCCCTGCGTCACTTCGATTGCACGCCCCTCTGCGTCGGTCACGGTGAGGCGGTCACCGGCGGCTGCGACGGCAACTGTGATACTTGCATTATCCGTGTCACCGAATGCCGCCCTGACGTCTGTTTGTATGGCAGCTGCCATGCTTGTAAGTGTCGTAGCGGCACCAACCGTGCCCAGTTCGGTCAAGCGCGCGAGGATGTCTATGTTCGCGGTATCGTTGTCACCGACCTTAATAGAGAACTTCAAGGCGTCATAATTTGTCGACAAGGTAGTGTTCAAGGTGGCCGCACCTGCGGACAATCCGGTTACAGATGTATCCACCGAAGACTGGGCTAGGCTTAGGTTTAAAGTGTCTACGAAGTCGTTGCGAGAAAACGGATCGGCCATATCCAACGCAGCGGATACCGACCCGGTCAGACCTGAGACATTGTCAGTCAATGTAAATTTAATTGTGTCGGAACCCTGGTCAG
>DGPO01000006.1:1779-5640 GCA_002390485.1 Halieaceae bacterium UBA4438
CATGCTCCCCACAGAGATGTCCATTGTTTGGCCAGCATTTGCACCAATTTGAAATTGCTTATCAGTAAATCCACCGTCCAACACATTGATGCCGTTGAACTGGGTTGTGGTCGCAATTCTGTCGATTTCGTCGGACAGTTGTGTTACCTCGGCCTGCAATGTAACTCGGTCTGAGGCGTCGTTGGAATCTGATGCTGCCTGCACGGAAAGCTCTCGCATACGCTGAAGAATAGTGCTAATTTCTGTCATCGCACCTTCGGCGGTCTGAGTGATTGAAATCGCATCATTCGCATTTTTGACGGCCATTTGTAAGCCTCGGACCTGCGAGGTCATCTTGCTAGAGATACTTAGACCCGCTGCGTCATCGGCAGCTGAATTGATCCGCTTACCAGTTGAGAGGCGCTCCATGGCTGTTGACATTGCACGGTTGTTTTGGGAAAGCGCTTCGCGAGCTACGAGGGATTTAACGTTTGTGTTGATTACTGACATGGTGTTCTCCTAAAAGAAAAAGAGTTGTCTTCAAAAAAGCAGCTGCCTTGAGGGCCTTGAACTGCTAAGGAACCTGGCGGTGAATGTGTTTTACCCTTCACGCATCCTTGGCAGGTTGGGCTAAAAGCCCTCTCTGATATTTGATGAATCGGCGTCTATAAATAGTTCTTTAACCGAATTGCAAAATATTTACGCTCATCACAGCTTCAGATCCATTAAGAGGCCTTTGAGATCTTCAATGTCGTGCGCGACTTTGATGATGACCTCGGTAGGTATCGTCCTAACGACCTCCCCTGTGTCGGTGTTAAGCACGGTAATGATTGGCCGGCCGAGTTTCTCGTCCACCACGAAGTTCAAACCCCGGCCATTTCTTTCAACCTGCTCGTTCAGCTTTTCGATGGCCGCGTGCAGATTCTCGCGAAGCTGCTTCGGGTCTACCAAAGGCTCCGCTTTCACTACCGGCACCTCCTTAGCCCGGACCACTGGTGCGATTTTCGGTGGCCCTGTCTGGGCAGGGCTGCCATTGGCCTGACCAGGCTGGGCAACTGGTGGGACGGGTGCTTGATCAACAGACAAGGACATAACGACTCCATTTCAGCCCCCTCGCCGCCAACAACCATATGCTGGAAATAGGGTGATACCCTAAGAGTCGACCCAAAGTGAGATTACTTTAGTTTTTTTTAAATTAATTTTTTGTGCTCAGGCGTCGCAGCCATAAATCTCACACCGGAACGCACGAATTTACTTGTTGGTATACATCGCCATCATTCCCTCAAAGGTAGTTTTGAGGCTATCGCGCATTGCATTTGACTGACCCACCATGCTCTCCATGACGCCAAACTGCCTCGTGTAGCGTGCCAACAAGGTCTCCATACGTATATTGAGCGCTTCGAGCTTAAGCTTGTAATCGTCAATCCGGTCCTGCGAGCCTTCACTCTGCGTCATGATTGTGCCGCGGGTGCTAATAAGATCCTCGATCGCGAAAATCGCGTCTCCAGCGATACCTCTGCTCGCTATGCCGTACTGCGTTTGGTTGGTGGTGTCCGCACTAAAAAGCGTCACGACGTCGTCAAAGTTATTGGCTAATGCGTCGTCTAACTCCGTTTCATCCAGCGACATCACACCATTGCGATCAATGTCTAGGCCTAAGTCGCGGAATGCCGTGAGCGTTTCACCGGGCTTACTGGAATCGTCCATAAACATTTCACGCAGCTGCGACTCAATTCGACGCGCCGTGCTTTCACCCCGCAGGGAGCCGCTGTATAAGTCGTCTTCGTCTTCGGTGCGATCCCCGGTCAGGATGTCGATATCGGAAATAGCGTCGTTATAGGCCTGCACGACCGCTTGTAGGTTTGTTTTGACCGCTGCCGTGTCTCGCGTGATGCGGATGTCTGCGGGCGTTCCGACATTGGTAGCGAGTAAATCAATGTAAACACCGGGTATCACATCGTCCACCGCATTGCTCGAACGGGTCACGCTCAAGCCGTCAACCACCACGATCGCGTCGACAGCTGTCTTGAGGCTGGCGTTGTCAAGATCAACCGTACCATCCAAATTAGCACCAGCTACAAATGCCGTTGGAGTGGCAGTGATCGCCACTGTCGCACCCGTTGTACCGGTGTCCGATGACGTTAGTGAGGGGTCAGCGCCGTCCGAGGCGGCCCACTGCAGCGTCAGTGTCCCCGCTGTTCCGCCCGTCGTGATGCTGCGACCTGTTACACCTGTAATGAACGCATCTGCGGCAAGACCCGCGCGAACGGCTTCAGCAACTTCGGTGGCAGTTTGACCTTCAGTCACATCAATCGACACGCCACCCACCTTGATCGTGCCATCGGCGCTCGCCGCTTGAAACGTTAAGGTATCCGCGCGGGCGGTTCCACTCGCGTCGTCCGTGCTGTAACTGAAGGCACCCTCCGCGCCAATGGGACCCGCCAACACGATCTTGTACGGTGTCGTCTCGTCACCTGTGTCGATAAGCTGTGCCGTGACTCCCTGGTCCGCGCCGTTGATCGCATCCACGATGCCTTGAGGGGTGTCCGTAGCCACGCGTATGCTACTTTGAACTTGGGGCGTCGCACCATTGGCATCCAGGGTCAACTGAATGCTGAACGCACCCCCACTATTGAGCGAGGTGGTGGTGCTCGCGAATGCATTGCTCGCGTCACGTTGTGACGCCGCTAGTTGTCGTACCTCAACGGTGTGGTTTCCGGGCACCGCTGCCGTGGTGGTGACCGCATTCATCACGGTGGGTGCGCTGTTGCTCGGCGTCGCCGCATTGAAATCGCTGACGTCATTCAACGCCTCGAATGCCGTTTTAACCGTCGCCAGGGAGAGCATCAGGGCTGAATACCCAGCAATACGACGCTCCTGATCATCAATTTTCGAATTAATCGCACTCTCACGAGGCAACTTCTCCACGTCCACCAAGCTCTGAGCAAGGCTCTTCACATCGACGCCGGAGCCGGCCCCTAGCGCACCAATGATGTCAGTTGTCATTTGGCTCTCCGAATATCTTTTTAACCATAACGTTTAGTTCGTCAGCAGTACAAATTTCTTTAATCTTGCTGGGAAATTTATTTTATGTAGTCAAATAAATTGAGTTGCGAAATCTTGGCAAAGCTGCTTTGCGCAGCTTCTAACGCGAGCATTTCTTTGTTCATCTGCGTGATGGCCTCTGCGTAGTCCAGATCCTCTACCAATGAAAGGGTGCCGCGCAAGCGCAGGGTCGTCTCCTCAAGTACGACTTGCTGCGAGTCCAGCACGTTCATATCTGTACCAATCTGTGCAAGCCCCAATGCCACGCCGTCTTGCAAGGCGCTTACCTCACTAATGCTACGCTGCATTCCTGCAGCATCTGACTGTGTGACCGCGTTAACCATGTCATTGACAGCCTGAAAAAACCCGACGCCATAAGCGTTGCCTTCTTGATCAAGGCGAATAACACGCTGAAAGGCGTCAGAGCCAGATCGGTTTACTTTGACGGTGCGCTGATCGCCGACCAGAACGTCGATGGTCGTCTCGTCGCCCTGGTAGACCAGCGTGCCCTGTGCGTCTACGCCGAATGCGGGTTCGCGCACGCGGCTGCCTGCAAATATGTAGGCCCCACCTGCGTCTTGCGTGTTCGCCAAGCTCACGATTTGATCGCGCAAGCCAGCCATCTCTATCCCGAGCGCCTGCCGCTCAACCGGGCCCATGGTGTCGTTGGCAGCCTGGATCGCGAGTTCGCGCATACGCAGCAAGCCGTCGCTAACATTTCCAAGCGCCGTCTCCTCCGCCTGAAAACGGGTACGGGTGGATTCCAAGGCCTGGGTGTAACTCGCCTGTTTGGCCAAAATGCCTTTCAAACGCGTGATGGAGGAGGCTTGGTCAGGC
>DGPO01000005.1:0-5401 GCA_002390485.1 Halieaceae bacterium UBA4438
CCGCGCGCCGGTATTTGCCTAGAAGCTCAGGGATTTCCAGATGCTCCCAATCAAGCAACGGCGCCAAGTATCGACTTGATACCGGGGCAGATTTACCACCACAAAACACTTTATCGCTTCGGTCACATCGCTGCGAATTAGGGCCGACCTTTCAACTCTAGTGAAAATCGCGCTCGTCCCACCAAGGGAAAAACTCGGGCATATCACTGCTGACCTTTCCGGGATAACGCGCAGGTCGCTTCTCCAAGAACGATTTAACTCCCTCTTGGGCATCCTCTGATTTCCCCGTAAAGTAAACGCCTCGCGAGTCAATTTGATGTGCCTCCATCGGGTGGTCGGCACCCAACATTTTCCACATCATTTGACGTGCCATTGCCACTGACACAGCCGACGTCTCGTTACAGAACTCTGCTGCCAGGGCCCGAGCGGCGGGCAGGAGTTCGTCTGGAGCGTACACAGTCCTGACAAAACCCCTCTCTAACGCCTCCTCAGCGTTGAAAATTCGACCCGAAAATGTCCACTCTAATGCCGTACTGATGCCTACAACCCGAGGAAGAAACCAGCTCGATGCCGCTTCAGGAACAATTCCTCGCTTTGAGAACACAAACCCGTACTTCGCGTTGTCACTGGCCAGTCGGATATCCATCGCACACTGCATGGTGGCGCCTATTCCGACTGCCGGACCGTTACAAGCAGAGATAACCGGTTTTAAACATTCGAAAATTCGCAGCGTGAGTAAGCCTCCCCCATCACGAGGGATCTCGTCACTCTTGGGCTGGTAATTGAACGTGTCACCGCCGCCGCCAAGATCGGCACCCGCACAGAATGCGCGTCCCGAACCTGTGAAAATAATCGCTTTGACCTCGTCATCAGCATCGGCCGCATCGAGTGCTGCGATGACTTCGTCGCGCATCTCGTTATTAAAGGCATTAAGCCGCTCTGGACGATTAAGTGTGATCGTCAGAATGCCATTTTCGATCTCGTAGAGTATCGTTTCGTAGTTCATTATTAGTATTCTCCCTCAGCGAACTTGAGCCGCATGACACGCGTTATCTGCGGCGGACCTTATTGGAATTTGCATCTTTTAGGATCGAAGAATCGTCTCTAAGCGCTCAATGCACCCGTGCATGCTGCCTTTGATAAAGGGCTCAATGGACTCAGGCATGACGGAGGTCTGCCAAACCAGTTTGCAACCGGTCTCGCTCGCCGTAACTTGCACTCGCGCATGATGTGACTCCAGACCACCGGGACTCTCAAAACAGGCATATTCAAGCGTCCGAGACTCATCGTCGTGCTTCAGAATGCGTTCTTTAATAGCGCCTGCTCCAGGCAGGACAAGTGACCTCACCTCTCCATCAAAAGAGCAACTTTCAACACCCGGCACCCAATCGACCCGATCAGGTGTTCCAAGAATGTCCCATAGCGCCTCAGGGGTTGCCGCGAATTCATGATGGATCTCTATCGCCATTTTCTAAGTACCTTATTTTGCCGTTAGGGGCTGAGGATTTACAGTATCGAAAAAAGCGGCTCGCCGGCAATGCACACCTGCGCTAAAATGACAGCGTGATTTGTGCGAGACTCACTGTGCGAGACTCACGTTGGCAAGCATTGCAGCCGTTACACCAGCACATCTCGAACAGGACAATACGATGGTTAACATCACCATTTGGCACAATCCTCGCTGCTCAAAATCACGAGTCACGCTCGGCCTGCTGCAAGAAAAGGGGATCGACCCGGTTCAAGTCAAATACCTCGAGAAACCACCGACANNTAAGATCCCGCCATTTGAGCTCATGCGACGCAACGAGCCCGCGTTTAAAGAACTTAAGCTGTCCAAAGAATCCACGGATAATGAACTTATTGCCGCTATGGCAAATCACCCCGTATTGATCGAGAGGCCCATCGTTTTTGCAGGTAAGAACGCTGTCATTGGGCGACCACCAGAAAATGTGCTGCGGCTCTTAGAGGACTGAATTTAAGGCAAAGTTTTCCTGCAGGAATATGCCGACCTGCAAAAAAGTCTTCGCCCAGAAAGGGTGCGAACAGCTAGACGACTTATCGCCGAGCGTCTTCTATTTCGACCACTTCTACGACTGATTTAATCGCTTTATTAAAGTCGCTTTCAAGCCCCTGCCGATGCCATTTAGTCAGCAGACACGTGATTTGCTTCTCAAGAAAGCGCCTTTCCATCTTTAGTAACACGCAGCTCAGATTAGTATTATCCACTGCTTCCCCCAGGCGAGCTGGCGATTAAATGTTTGCCGCTCTGTCTCCACAGTACTCTAATGTGAAGTTATATCCATCAATATCCGCCGTTTTTTACTCGTGCTGGCTGACTGAAGGACACGATGGAGCCGGTTTTCGGCGCCAGGCTTGTGCTACGGCGCGATGGTCGCATCTGACGTTGCAACACAGTGCAGACGCGAGCCCGCAGATTGCGCCGACTCGACTCTAAAGGCGGGCCATCGTCCAGCGACACTCTGTCAAAAGGGGCCCAGTTATCACTTAACCGGTGCACCCCCCCTTGCCACATCCCTGAGTACTGACTTACTTTGGTGTCAATGCCGACAACTTTTGAGGGTTTTCATGGCGCGACTCACGATCGGACTTTTTGCGTTCCTACTTCTTTTAGTCGCAGTACTGCCTATTTTTGGCTTGAATTTGGTGCTCTTTATGAACCCTAGACTCGAGCCCTTCGAGGCCCACACTACAACCCTTTACCTTTTCGTAAACCGCTCAGCGGCCTATGCGTCCATAGCCTTTTTTGCCCTTAACTACCTGCGCCACAAGCGGCCACTGTCCTCGGTCTCCCCACTGCTGGTTTTTTCTAATTCATGCCTCATCTTTGGCCCTATTTATATCGTACTGGCACCCGAATTCTCCTGGGGGCAGCTTGCACCGCTACCCCTGTTCGTTGGGCTGAGCTTGTTTTTCTTCCGGCAGAATCAAAATGAATCAAAAAAAATATTCGTTGATCATTGGTGATCGAGCTTAACGGTCGTTTTAAGCGAAGTTAGGCGTCTTCAGCGTGCGAAAATATCTGCTCAATCGGCATGGCAAACAACGCCGCGACTTTAAACGCGAGGGGTAGACTAGGATCGTACTTCCCTTTTTCAATAGCGTTGACGGTCTGTCGGGTGACATCCAATGCGCTAGCCAAGTCAGCCTGGGTCCAATTTCGCTCTGCTCTCAACACCTTCAGCTTGTTTTTCATTCACTCGTGCGCCTCATCCACAGCACAATGACCGCCACGATATAAGTGACACCCGTGACAAAAAGAATATTGGTGGGTCGTGTATCCGCTAAAAGACCTGCGGGTTCCATATTTCCGTAAGTCACAGTCACTATAGCGGTCACGCCCAAAGTAATGGCCATTGCTTCAAGATGAGTTTGTTTTTGCAACTCATCCATACTCATAAGGTGCCGATACTGTGCTACGAGCATGATCGCTCCTGTGATCAGGTTCAGGACGATGGCAATCAAGGTCATTGTTGGATCAAATTCCCACCACAGTCTTGGCCCGAATGCTACGACAGCTGTGGTTGTTACCCAGCCACTCGTGCAGAGAAGCAACCTGACGGACGACTGATTAATCCTCGTATTGAGATCTGTGCTGCCATTTTCATTGCCCTTCAAAGTTAAGCTCCTATTACATAAAGTAAAGTATCCTTTACATCATATGCACCATCAGAATTAAAGTAAAGGCTGCTTTACATCTTCGCCAGTTGAATGACGGTATTTGTGTGCTGTCAGATTCAGCAATGGGCAGACCATAATGGCGCGGACGCGAGCGCTTCCCAGTTGAACACGCGGCTATCGGTCCTGAGAGTTCGACTCTGAGTCCGTGTAGACTCAGGGCAGGAATGCTTGCGGTGACGACCAAAACACCTTGATCACCAACATGCCACAACCCTATTCTACTCCCAGAATTTCGTTCAATTTAACGCCCGGAGTTATTACCACCACTCGGCGCGTGTGTGAGGAGCACAGTGACATGTCGCTTATTATTCCTGCTATTAAGTACGAAGACTGCAACGCTGCTATCGACTGGCTTTGCACCGTGTTTGGCTTCGAAACACATTTTTGTGTTGAGGGGCCCAGTGATACGGTGGCTCACGCACAGCTGAGGCTCGGCGAATATATGATTATGGTCGGCTCGACTGACAGGTCCGATTTCGGTGTCCTGAACGTGACACCAGGTCAAGTCGGGGGCAAGGTGACAACCAGCCTCTACGTCTGTGATGAAGACGTGGACACACGCTTCGCCCACGCTGTTTCGGTCGGCGCTGAGATCGCCATAGCGCTTAGAGACGAAGACCATGGGGGCAAGAGCTTTTCGTGTCGAGATTTAGAAGGCCATCTTTGGACGTTTGGGAGTTACAACCCATGGCACTGATGAACACTCAACTACCTGGGGTGACTCGATACCTCGAGTAACCGTCTTGGGACGTGTAAACCCCTTGGCCCTGATCAATGGCGATGCTTAGGCCAACCCACAGTCCTCTGAATTTCTAAGGTGGACGCAGAGCAGCGCTCTGACAGGTTTTGAAAAAAGGTTTAATCATAAAATCAACCGACGTAGCGCTGCGGGCAGTGTGTTGATTATCACGACAAAAAGAAGGGGCGTTTAACGCCCCTTCTAAATCACAGCCATCGCAATGGCGCGGTTTACAGCCGAAGTGCCTAACCGTAACGCTCAGACAGCACAACTGAGCAGTAGACCCATCGTGTGCTTAATCGCGACGCTACTTGGGTCTGGATTCGGGCTGATACTTATAATATCCCGCCACCGGAATCATCAGGTGAGCATAGGGCGTTCCGGGGAACATAACGTAAGGCGCACCCGTCGTGAAGTCAGTCGGATAGTTAGCCAAGCTAGTGGGGTCTTTGGGCATTAACATGAGGTGGGGGCCAGACTCGATCCACTCTCCCGCCACAGCATCGGCTTTGTTAAGAACCCCAGCTTTAGTGTTGTCTTCACCCATGTCGCCATGCAACATCCACATAAACGTATCTCGCTCCATTACCGGGGCTTTTCCTGCCATGTAGCCCATCATCCACTTCATTCCCTCGCCGTCGTGGCACGCGGGCATGGCTTCGTGGGCAGAGCGCCACCCGCCGCTGGGCACCGGTCTTGGATTTGCTGATTGGCAGATCCAACCATTGGTTCCCTCGCGCAAAATTGCGCCGTCGATACCGATGACTGTTGCAAAATCCCCCAAAAAATCGGGCGCGGCAGAGCTGTAGGCTTTGATTTGCCAAGCCGCAGACGTATGGTCAACAGCACTTTCGCCCTCTTTGTGGTGCCCGGCCAAAGCAGCACACGACATAAACAACGCACATATTCCTGCTAGATACTTCATAACTCATCTCCTCGCATCAGTGTCATTTTTGTAATCCG
>DGPO01000005.1:5496-5859 GCA_002390485.1 Halieaceae bacterium UBA4438
GAAACCGCGGCAGCGTTACTTGATGCGCCTGAGCGAACTGTTAGCGAAGCGAGAAAAACGGGGCCGTGACTGCTGTCGCCTCACTGATGTTGGTTCTGCGTATGACGCAGCTCAGTAAAGCCCGCTAACTGGCTTTGCAATCATCAGCCAAGTTGCCGCTACTAAAGGAAGGGTGCTGATGAGCCCCCAGATTAACCAGCGGCGTGAAAGCTTTCGGTACTCATCCCCAACATCGTTTCCAGTAAAACTCCGTGCCAGACGTGCTTGTCGAACTTGTATTGGTACAAGTAAAAGAAGCCAGATCAGGCCCGCCACAACGAATAACAGTTGGCTCACAAGCAACCAGTGTAGCGTCAGCGGCCA
>DGPO01000017.1 GCA_002390485.1 Halieaceae bacterium UBA4438
TCTCGATTGTCGACCCGCCGCGATAAAACACACGGTACGCCCGCCCAAGACGCAGCGATTCCGCCGAAAACATCGGCACCGCGACGGCTGTGTATGTGAATCAAATCGGGCTTTTCTTCTCTGATGATTTTCGTGAGACGGCTCACAAGCCGGAGATCCAGGTCACCTTTCATTGTGACCATTCTCACGCGAACGGTGTCCGCGGCAGCGCCGGCTATTTCCGATCCATTGGGGCAAACGAGGACGTTTTGCACACCGCGTAGCGCCAACCCACGGGTGAGCCAGACGACTTGCTGCGCGCCACCGTAGAGGTAACGCCCCGCCTCAATATGAAGTATTTTCACGGTGGCTATAAACCCAACTAAACCAGCAAATTCTCTCGCTTGGCAAAATCCAAGGTGGCGTCTACGGCGATCGTGAGTTTGTCTATCAGCTCGTCCACATGCTCACGCTGCAAAATCAGCGGCGGACAGAGAGCGACGCGATTACCACCCAACGGCCGAATAATGAGCCCCGCAGCCTCGGCCGCTTTGGCACAGTATTGACCGACAGCCATACCCTCAAAAGGCTGTCCCGTGCTCTTATTAGCAACAAGTTCTAGCGCCGCGATCATCCCCTTCCCTGAGACTTCACCCACTAAAGGATGATCCACAAAGCGAGACAGGCACTGCTGCAGATAGTCACCCACACTCGCGGCATGATCAAACACGTGATCACGCTCGTAAATCTCCAGCACCTTGTGCGCAACAGCGCAGCCCAAGGGGTGGCCACTGTACGTGTAACCGTGGCCAAAGACGCCCATATCAGACGCCGCACTTTCGACGGCCTCAGCAAATTCCCCGCTAATAACAGCCGCGCTGACAGGCACATAGGCCGAGCTCAGCGCCTTGGCAAACACCATCATTTCAGGCTGCATTCCCATGGCATTTGCGCCGAAGTCCTCGCCCAAGCGGCCAAACCCACAAATAACCTCGTCATCCCACAAGGCGATACCGTACTTGTCGAGGACCGCTTGAATCGCGGCGTAATAACCCGGAGGCGGAATCAGCACACCACCGGCACCAGACACTGGCTCGGCAATCATTGCCGCAACCGTGTCGGGCCCAGCTTCTACGATTTGTGCCTCCAACTCCCGAGCGCGTCGCGACACAAAATCGGCCTCGCTCTCGCCGGGCGTCGCTGAACGATAAAAATGAGGTGAACCGGCTCGAATCACACCGAGTGCGTCGAACGGCAACTGAAAGTGGTTATGGTTCGCAGGCAGGCCGGTCAACGAGGCGGAAGCCACCGTGACACCGTGATACCCCTTATCGCGGGCAATGATTTTTGTGCGCTCTGGCTGACCCATTGCTGTCGCCCGGTACCTAATGAGCTTCACCAAGGTGTCGTTGGCGTCCGAACCACTGTTACCCAGAAACACCCGTGCATTTTTTAACGGCACCATGGACGCAAGCTTGTCCGCCAGCATCATCGCACTGTCGTGTGTCTTACCACCAAACATGTGACTGAAGCTGAGCTCGCGCATTTGTCGCGTCGCCACTTCAATAATTTCTTCGTTCCCGTAACCCAGGGAGGTGCACCACAGACCTGCCATACCTTCCAGATAACGCTTGCCCGCGCGATCGAAAATATAAGGTCCTTCTCCGCGCGCAACGACCATTTGCTCCGCCGCAGATGGGTTTGTTGTCGGGTATAACATGGATGTCATGGCGATCCCCCTAGCTTATTAATCAGTCACTCAATGACAATGATTCTCGCGCACTTTGTCATCAACAAAATAGTACACGGTGGGGTTGGTTTTGTCCTTGGCGATCAAGCCAAACTACGGCCACAGTATTGAATGAGACTCGGGGGCAGCGTCAGCTGACGCCTCTGTTAACGCGCTTTATTGCGCGTTTTACCGCAACGCTCGCAACGTTGGCGCACGACGCACTCTCCACGCAGCAGCGCGAGGCTATCAGGCTTCTCTTGGCGCCACCGATGTCGCCCACGAAGGCACGCGGCGGGCTCGTTAGAGACGCTCAAAACGGGGCCTGCACTATTGATGAAGTGTCTTTGCAACCGCAGTCTGCCAGAGTGCTCGGCGATGTTGACGCGCCTCATCGGGTAACGTCACCGAAAACTCCCTGTCTGAGCGCCAGACCTGCGAGACGTCACTGAGACTCGCCCACACGCCCTCACCAAGACCGGCAAGGAAGCACGCCCCTGCGACTGTCGTCTCAATGACCTCAGGTCGCATGATTGGACGATCTAAATAATCAGCTTGCAGTTGCATGAGCAGATTGTTGATCGCCGCACCGCCATCGACACGCAATGACGTCATCGCTCGGCCAATATCTGCTTCCATGGCTACCAGAATATCGACATTCTGCATCGCCATCGCGTCCAAGGTGGCACGCGCAATTTCACCTCTACCAGAGCCTCGCGTGAGTCCAGTGAGTGTGCCACGCGCCTCGGGTGCCCAATAAGGGGCGCCTAAACCCGTTAAGGCCGGCACAAATTCGACACCGCCGGCGTCCTCAACACTTGCAGCGAGCGCTTCGATGTCCGCCGCGTGCTCAATAATACCGAGCTGATCACGCAGCCACTGCACGGCTGCACCGCAGACAAATGCACCGCCCTCGAGCGCATATACAGGTGATTGTCCTTCTAACTGCCAGGCAAGGGTGCTGAGCAACCCGCTACCAGAGCGCACCGGCGAATCGCCTGCATTCATGAGGATAAACGACCCCGTTCCAAACGTGCACTTGGCGTCTCCAGGCTCAAAACAAGCCTGTCCGAACAGCGCCGACTGCTGATCACCGGCGACACCCGAAACCGGCAGGCCATCCGGTAGGCCCGGGACAGCCTCAGTAACGGCAAGTCGGCCGCTGGATGGACAAATTTCAGGGAGAATCTCCCGAGGCACACCAAAAAGAGACAGTAACTCATCGTCCCAATCCAGGGTGTTGAGGGCCATTAGGGAGGTCCGCGACGCATTCGAAACGTCGGTCTTGTGAACCTTGCCGTTGCTTAAACGCCACATCAGATAGGCGTCGATTGTCCCGGCACGAAGCCTCCCCTGTGCCAACAACTGCTGTGCGCCCGGGGCATTATCCAAGAGCCACTTGAACTTTGTTGCCGAAAAGTAGGGATCAAGGACCAATCCGCTGCGTTCTCGAATTAACGCCTCATGGCCGGCGGCTTTCAGATCCTCACAGACGCCCGTGGTGCGTCGGCACTGCCAAACAATGGCATTGTGCAGAGCCTCTCCCGTCTGGGCGTCCCACAGCACCGCCGTCTCGCGCTGGTTGGTAATGCCAATGGCCACGACGTTGCCAGGCTTATAAGCGCCATCAGCAAAGATCGCCGCTATGCCTTTGAGAATCGACTGCCAAATACTTTCTGTGTTGTGCTCAACCCAGCCTGGCTCGGGAAAAATCTGAGGGAACTCATGGTTCACCGAGGCCACGAGGTGACCTGCCGTGTCCATAAGCGCGATCGTAGAGCCGGTGGTGCCCTGATCAATTGCTAAAATAACATCAGTCACACCACGCCCTCCAGGATCACTCAGTGCGTCAGCTTACGCCGCCGAGTAGCCTTCGATAGCCTTGATCTCCAGGTAATCAGTAAACCCGTGAGAACCCCACTCTCGCCCGTTACCCGACTGCTTGTAGCCGCCGAAGGGTATATCGGCACCACCACTTGCACCGTTAATGTGGATGTTACCTGCGCGGATCTTTGCCGCCACGAGCCGCGCATGATCCATGTCACCACTTTGAACATAGCCGGCAAGACCGTAAGGCGTATCGTTGGCAATACGAATGGCCTCCTCCTCACTGTCGTAGGGGATCATCGTCAACACGGGACCAAAAATTTCTTCACGTGAAATAACCATGTCGTTATTCGCTTCAGAGAATACGGTAGGCCGCACGTAGTGCCCTGTCTCTACGCCGTCGGGAAGGCCGGTGCCGCCACAAACCAGCTTCGCACCCTCATCGATACCTTGCTGTATCAACCCCTGAATTTTGTCCCACTGTACTTTGGAGACGACGGGGCCCATGTTGGTGTCCTGACTGGCCGTATCACCCACGACAATGGACTGAGAGACTGCGGCCGCAATTTGCTCAGCTTCGGCCAAACGGTCACGCGGAACCAACATTCGAGACGGCGCGTTACACGACTGCCCGGTGTTGTTGTACATGTGTAATACGCCGCGCGTCACGGCCGCCTCGAGATCGGCGTCATTCAAAATAATGTTCGGAGACTTTCCGCCCAGTTCTTGCGTCACGCGCTTCACCGTCGGTGCCGCGTTCTGTGCCACCAAAGACCCTGCCCGAGTCGACCCCGTGAACGACATCATGTCAACGTCAGGGTGCTTGGACAATGCAGTTCCCACACCAGGACCGTCGCCATTCACCATGTTGAAAACGCCCGCAGGAACGCCGGCTTCGTGCATGATTTCAGCAAAGATATACGATGACAGTGGAGCCACTTCGCTCGGCTTAAGCACCATTGTGCAACCGACAGCAAGTGCCGGCGCGACCTTACAGGTGACCTGATTCATCGGCCAATTCCACGGTGTAATCAAACCACAAACGCCAATCGGTTCTTTCACCACCCGGTGTGCGCCTAGGTCTTCAGAGAATGCGAAGTTGCGCAGGATCTTTGCCGCCTCAGTGATGTGAGCAAGCCCGGCATACGCCTGAGCCGTCGACGCTAAAGAGATGGGCGCACCCATTTCTTCACGAATAGCCTCGGCGATGTCACCAATACGTGCGACGTAGCATTCAGCAATTTTATCCAGCAGCGCCGCGCGCTCCTCTACTGAGGTTTGGCTAAACGTTTCAAAGGCTGCCTTGGCTGCTGCCACCGCGGTGTCGACATCGGCCTCGTTGCCGATCGAAATTGTTGCACACGACTCCAGTATCGCGGGGTTTTCAACCGCAAGTGTGTTGCTGGTCTGAGGTTCAACCCAGGCGCCATTGATATAAAATTTAGTGTAATCACGCATTATTGTTCTCCAGTCTTAAAACGATTTAGACGTTAGTCAGTGTTAATAAATGAACTCTACTTCAGAACGCGGCTCGGATGCATCCCATCGACATAACCCATAAATGGTGTGTGAATAGAATAACCCAGCAACTCTTGGGTTCTCTTTGGCAAAACCCGCGCACGCTCAGCCGGTACCGCCAGCAACATGTTCTCAAGCTGTCGGGCCCATCCTGCACAGTACTGGGGGGTGACAATCAAACGATCAGTCTCACTCCTATTGGCACCACCGCGATGCCACACGTCGCTTCTCATGATCATAATAGATCCCGCAGGCATTGCGGCGTGGACTGAATCCAGCGCGCCATGACTGTCCTCGCCTACCGTCTCAGTCTGTGTGAAGTGTTCGTCTTGCAGCATCCCTTGCAGCATCCCTTGCAGCTCACTATCTGCCCAACGGTGACTGTACGGCAGTACCTCCGTTGCACCATTTAACACAGTCGTCTCATCGAGCGCCCAAAATACAGAAACACCGAAAATACCGTGCGGATGTGCAACCCCAATATGAGCGTCATCGGTGTGCCAGGGCTGAACCGATTCCCCGGGATGAAGATTGATTGAGAGACACGCCGAGAGCAGACAGCTTTCACCTAAAAAATGCTCGGCGAAGGCCAGTGCCAGCGGGTGCTCAATCATCGCGGCAAAGGTCTCTGACTTTGCAAGCAGTGCGTAAAGCCTGTGACTACTGGTCCCCTCAAATACGTTCCGGCCGCGAGGCGACTGTGCCATGTGACGCTCGAGCTCATCGCGGTACTGCCGACAATCCTCAAGTGACATTGCGTTTTCAATAATCACGTAACCACGGTCATGGACCGCGTTGAGCCCGGACACAAAGGCCGACTCTGACAACCAGGGTGATGCCATTGCTGCATGCGTCGTGGTTGGCTCAGCGTCGTACATGACCGACATTCTCCTGTCTCAAGTTGGTGCCACGTCCAGGTTTGATTCATACTTAGGGTCCACGAACATACTGAGGCTTCTAGCGTGAATCAAGCAGTAGATTTAGACGAACTGACACTCTTTCGTGATATGGCACGACGCGCCTTCGAAAAAGAAATTTCACCGTTCTACGAAGAGTGGGAAAATAATCACATGGTGCCTCGTGAGCTTTGGAATACGCTCGGCCAGGCGGGACTGCTCTGCCCGGACGTTGATGAGGCGTATGGTGGCGCGGGGACTGTCCCACACGTGACGCTGGCAATGATCGAAGAACTTTCCCGTATGGGCTTTGGGGGATTTGCCTCGGGTTATGGGATTCACTCCAACATTATTGCGCCCTATTTGAGCCGCCATGGCACCGAAACGCAGAAGACACATTGGTTACCACGTATGGTGACGGGTGAGGTGGTTGGCGCACTTGCAATGACGGAGCCCGGTGCTGGCTCAAACGTTCAGGGCATTCGAACCAGTGCAGTACGTGACGGCGACGAATGGGTTTTGAATGGGTCGAAAATCTTCATCACCAATGGCATACACGCCGATCTCGTGATCGTCGCGGCGATCACTGATCCCGGAAAAGGTGCGAAAGGAACCTCACTGTTTTTGGTGGATGCACACGCACCCGGCTTTGAAAAGTCCAAGAAGATCGAGAAAATTGGTCAACACACATCAGATACGGCACTTTTGTTCTTTACCGATGTTCGACTGCCAGCCGATGCATTACTTGGCGAGGTGAATAAAGGGTTTGCCATTCTCATGGACGAGTTGCCGCGAGAGCGATTGGGCATTGCCGCACAGGCCGTCGCCGCGTCTGAGGGGGCACTGGACATCACCATCGACTACGTCAAAGAACGCGAGGCCTTTGGCAAAAAGGTCGGTCAGTTCCAAAACACCCGCTTTAAGCTTGCAGACGTCAAAACCCAAGTGGCGGTCAATCGTGCCTTCTACGAGCAATGTGCCAACAAATACGCAACCGACGAGCTCAGTACTGAAGAAGCCGCGATGCTCAAGCTTGCCAGTTGCGAAATGCAGTGCGATGTGGCCGATCAGTGCCTTCAACTTTTCGGCGGCTATGGCTACACCACCGAGTACCCGATTTCCCGCTTTTATGTCGACGCACGAATTCAAACCATTTACGGCGGCACTTCAGAGATTATGCGCGAGCTAGTTGCTCGTTCGATCTTGGGTCGTGAATAAGCGTGATTAAGGTGACTTTTATGACACTCTTTCGAATAAGCCGGCTCGTTTTGCCGGCTTTTTTTGCACTGTGCTCTACAACGCTTACTGCCTCTGACGAATCACTCGACGCGGTCATTGCTAATCACTGGGACTGGGTGCTCGAACAGTACCCAGAGTACCGCCGCGAGTACGGCGACATGTCAGGAAACCAGAGCTGGACCGACTTGAGCATTGAGGCACTTCAGCAGAGGAATACCGCAACGGCGGCGTTTCGCGCTGACCTCAACCGAATCGACACCTCAACTCTGAGTCCCTCTGCGCAGCTAAATCAACGAATGCTAGCAACCACACTCGACGAGGATCTTGAGTCTTTCGAGAGTGGTCTGCACCTTATTGCGCTGAATATGCGCAGCGGACCGCAACATCGTTACACAATGGTCGACCGACTTCCGATGAGCACTGAGCGCGACTACCTTGACTGGCTCGCACGCCTTGAGAAGCTGCCCGAGCAACTCAAGCAGTATCAAGCGCTCCTCGAGTCAGGCGTTCGGACAGAGCGGACTCAAGCCCGAATCATTATCGAACGCATTCCTAATCAGCTCGATGCGTTGATCGTTGACGACCCTGAAGACAGCCCCTTCTGGGGTGTTTTCGAGAACATGCCCAAGACCATTGAAAGCGACACTGCTCAAGGGCTTAAGAATAAGGCCCGCGCGGTGATTAGCGGGTCCCTGACGCCGGCCTACGCGGCGTTCAAGGACTTTATCGAAGAACGCTACTTGCCAAATTCGCGTGAGCAGCCCGGTATTGGGTCACTGCCGGGCGGCAAGGCGATCTACGCCATGCTGGCCCGACACTTCACGACCACCGACCTGACACCCGAGCAAATTCATAACATTGGCCTTGGCGAAGTTGCCCGTATTCGCGGCGAAATGCAGGACGTGATTGACGAGGTTGAGTTTGAAGGTGACCTCAGCGAATTTAATGACTTCCTGCGCACTGACCCTCAATTTTATTACGAGACACCGGAGGCCCTGTTAGAGGGCTATCAAGCGGTGTCCAAACGCTTGGATCCGGAACTGGTGAAACTGTTCGGGAAACTCCCACGCATGCCGTACGGGGTGCGTCCCATTGCTCCGGAGCTCGCACCCGATACGACAACTGCCTTTTACATGCGCCCCGCATTAGACGGCAGTCGACCCGGTTGGTACTACGTTAATTTGCACCGTCCCGAAGTGCGCCCCAAGTACGAAATGGAGGTCTTGTCGGTGCACGAGAGCGTCCCCGGACACCACCTGCAAATCGCCCTTGCACAAGAAATAGAGGGCTTGCCTGAGTTTCGCCGTAACAGCAGTGTTACCGCATTCATCGAGGGCTGGGGGCTTTACTCCGAACGGTTGGGTTACGACATGGGACTCTACACAGACCCCTACTCGCGTTACGGCCAGCTCATTTACGACATGTGGCGGGCCGTTCGACTCGTCGTCGATACAGGCATCCACTACTTCGGTTGGTCCCGCCAAGAAGCGATCGACTACTTCAAGAACAACGCGGCCAAAACAGAATCCGACATCATTAACGAAATTGATCGATATATTGGTTGGCCCGGCCAAGCCCTCGCCTACAAAATCGGTCAGTTAAAAATGCTGGAGTTGCGCGCTCAAGCGGAGACTGAACTGGGCGATCGATTTGACATCAGAGCCTTTCACGACGAACTTTTGGGCGCTGGCGCTATTCCACTCGACGCCCTAGAAGCACGCATGAATCTCTGGATTACGGCTGAAAAAGCGCGTCTCTAATCTACACGTCAGCGGGAAGGTAAAGCCTTCCCTCGGCAAACAAGACGCACCGGCCTGACAGTACAACGCGGTCGCCTTTGAGCTTGCAGTCGAGCTCACCACCGCGTTCTGACAACTGCAGCGCACTCATCTGTGTCAGACCCAGCCGGTCGCCCCAAAACGGCGACAACTGGCAATGTGCAGACCCCGTGACTGGGTCCTCATTAACACCCATCTGCGGTATGAAAAAGCGCGATACAAAATGAGTCGTTGAGCCCCGAGCAGTTACACTCACCCCCAAATCGGTAGCTGCGGTGAGCGCTTCAAAGTTTGGACTGCAGGCGCGCACAGTGGCTTCATTTTCGACTTCACACACCATTTGCCAAGCATTTTCTTGTGGCCTATAGGCGCCCAAAATGTTGACACCCAGCGCACGTTCAAACGCGTCAGAGACAGGCACTTTGACCATGGGAACCGCGGGAAAATCGATGCTGAACGTCGTATCGCAACGACTAACCCAAAGCTGACCACTGGCTGTTTCAAAACACAGTCGCTCACTCTGCCACGCCCCAGAATGACAAAGCGCAAAGGCCGAGGCCAAGGTTGCATGACCGCACAGTGGCACCTCGTTCACGGGCGTAAACCAGCGCAGGCGATAGTGATCCGGGCCCAGTTGCTCGAGAAAAGCGGTCTCGCTGAGATTGTGCTGCGCGGCGATAGACTGCATTAACTTATCGCTCAGCGGAACTGTGAGCGGAACCACCGCGGCAGGGTTACCGCCGAAGGACTTGTCGGTAAATGCATTGACTGTATAGACGCTAAGGCTTTGATTGTCGGGCATGCAGACCTCTCACCAGGCTTCGTGACACCGCGTTGTGTCGCGATGCTATTTTAGCACCTTCAAGCACTCCGCCAACGTACCGACCATCTGCTCCATGTGCTTCTTTTCCATCACGAAGTGTGGTGCCATTTGAATCGTGTCGCCGCCATAGCGGACGAGCACGCCCCGCTCCCACATCGCCATGGCGACTTCGTAAGGCCGTCTTAAGGGCTCATCACCTCGCGCCGCCAGCGTAATAGCACCGGCAAACCCGTAGTTACGAACGTCAGAAACGTGGGGCTTGTCGGTCAGTTGATCGTGCAGTAGCGCCTCGAAGAACGGGGCGTCGGCCGCAACTCGTTCGGGAAGTTTCTCATCGACCAATATGTCGAGTGCGGCCAGTCCTGCCGCACAGGCGACCGGGTGTGCCGAGTAGGTGTAACCGTGGGCAAATTCAAGGACGTAATCAGGCCCACCGTTGGCCATGAAGGTGTCATGGATCTCAGAAGAGGCGATAACAGCCCCCATGGGGACAGCGCCATTCGTCAATTGCTTGGCGACATTCAAAATATCGGGCACGACACCAAAGGCGTCAGCGCCTGTCATTGCACCACAGCGACCAAAGCCGGTGATGACCTCATCAAAAATAAGCAGCACGTCATGTTGGTCACAAAGCGCTCGCAACCGTTGCAAATACCCCACAGGCGGCGGTAACACCCCTGCAGAACCTCCCATGGGCTCAACAATCACCGCGGCAATGGTCTCTGCACCATAGCGCTCAACAAACAGCTCTAATTCGTCTGCCAAGTGCGCGCCCTGCTCTGGCATTCCGCGGGTAAACGCGTTCTGGGGCAGCACGGTGTGTGATAAATGATCAGTCTCCAACACCTCACCAAAAAGCTTCTTATTGGCGGGAATGCCGCCCACAGCAACACCACCAAAGTTCACGCCGTGATAGCCTTTTTGTCGCCCTATGAAGCGCGTTTTTTTTAGCGCTCCTTTGAGCTGCCAATACGCACGCGCCATTTTTAATGACGTATCGGCCGATTCTGAACCCGAATTTGTGTAAAACACATGGTCGAGCCCCTCAGGCATTAAGCCGGCAATTTTGGTCGCTAACTCAAACGCCTTAGGGTGCCCAAACTGAAAAGGAGGGCAAAAGTCCAACTGCTCCATTTGGCGCCGCACGGCTTCGGTAATTTCAGGCCGAGCATGGCCTAATCCAGACGTCCAAAGTCCGGAATGGCCGTCCAGCACTTGGCGTCCATCGCCGTCGGTAAACCAAACCCCGTGCGCAGCCTCTATCATCCGGGGATCTTTTTTAAACTGTCGGTTGCCTGTATACGGCATCCAGTAGGCATCAAGGTTTAAGGTCATGGCCATCTCATTCCTGTGAATCGATCGTTTTTCAGCACACGGTTTAACGCCGTTCTCGTCCTGCAGCAACCCGTGGGGTAACAGGGTCGCATCAGAACGCGAAAACCTGCAATACTCCTGATGCAATCTGCCCGTTCGTGCACGCCGTACTGTATCCAACACGGCGCCTGTGCGTCACGCGCTCAATTACCCATTGTTAGGAGTACGTTTTATGAGAATCACGAGTCGCAACGCTGTATTGGCAGCGTCATTATCGATCGTCATCGCGCTACCGGCCATCGCTCACATAGAGCGTGGTGAGCCGCTTCAATCACTCAGACAATCGTTCTTCGCCATCGTCGGAATGACATTTGGTCCCATGGGGGACATGGTAAAAGGAAAAATCGAATGGGACGGCGCGACATTCGCCGCATGGGCTGACGACCTCGCCGCCGTATCTCAGGTCAGTGTCGAGCGAGGATTTGCGCCCGGCAGTGACAAGGGGAAAACACGAGCCAAACCTGCAATTTGGGAAAATCCAGATGACTTTGCCGAAAAGCTGGCAAATTTTAGACGCGAAGCCGCCGCACTTGCTGTTGCAGCCAACTCGGGCGACAAGTCAGCTGCGATCGCTCAGTTCAAGCAAACGGGCGGAACCTGCAAGGCCTGCCATGACAACTACAAGAGTCGTGGTTACCTTTACGAGTAGCGACTAGCACCTACTGGCACCGTAAGAGCCTCGCTGAGCGCGCAGTGCGCCTCAGCACCGACATACGTCAGTAATAACTTGGCGCTTCGGGGGCCCACCACAGTAAAGCACTCAGTACGACCGCGGTAATAACCGCGATGAAAACGGCTCGCGTGAAATGCACGGGAGCCTCTTTCCCCACTCGATCAGCAAACGAACCTCGCCACATTGTCTGAATCATCGGACGGTTCTTTCGCCACTGGTACCACGCAATTGCAGATAAGTGCAGTACCACGAGTCCCTGAAGAATTCCCCAGTTAGTCTCGTGCCACTCCGACGCTGCGTCGATCAAAACACCGTCGAAGGCATAGGCCAAAGGACCATCGAACGTGACATCGTCCACCGAAAAAAGCCCAGACACGCCCTGCGCCAAAAGTACAAGCAACAGCGCAACCGTCGATAACGCACCGAGCGGATTGTGCCCCACCACGTCATCGCCCTGAGTCACATAGCGAGCGATCTTCCTTGGACCGACGACAAAGTTTGAAAACCGACTGTGATAACTCCCAACAAACCCCCAGGTGAGGCGCGTCACGACCAGCGTAATGAGCACGTAGGCCACATAACTGTGGATTTGCATGCGCCCGGTTTCACCGCTCCACCACATAAGACCCACCCCAACAGGGAAGGCCCAGTGGATCAGCCGCGTGGGCGCATCCCAAACGGGATTGGAACGGGTCACTTCGCCATAACATCCAGTAGTGCACTGACCGACGCTTCAACGCCCAGAGTCACTGAGCCCTCGGGCTCAATTTTGAACAGTGGCGAGTGATGTGAGGGAATGGGAGCGCCGCCATTTGCGGCCGCCTCAAAGGCTTCGGCCGGTGTCCCACCCACCGCAAAATAGAGGCTGGGAATGTAAGGATCCGTCGTAAAGAAGCCAAAGTCCTCGGCACCCATGCCGAGTCGCTCACCATCGTTGAAAATCGAAGGTCCAAAGTACTCCCTCCAACCGCTCCGAATTTCTCTGGCAAACGCCGTATCATTGATCGTCGGCGGTGTGCCCTCTTGTTCACTAACGATGACCTCTGGCAACATTTCGTCAGGTAGACCCGCAACCCGGCCCATATTGGTAGCGACCCGTTTTATGCCGTCCAACAACAACTGACGGTCCTCTGGGCTCTCACTGCGAACGGTAATCTGTAGCTTCGCCGCGTCAGAAATGATGTTGTGCTTGGTGCCGCTGTGGAACGAGCCAACGGTGATCACACCAGGTCGTCGTGGAGGCAGATTTCGACTGACAACGGTTTGCAAAGCCGTAACGATTTGCGACCCGAGAACAATAGGGTCTACACCCGTATGGGGGCTGGCACCGTGCGCGCCGACACCCTTAATCAGTATGTCAACGGTGTCCGCACCAGAGTAAGCGGCGGACAAGGGTGCCGATATGCTACCGCTGGGTAAAGCGCTTGTAACGTGAAACGCCATTGCAAAATCGGGTTTAACCACCCTGTCCCACAAGCCGTCCTGCATCATTGCTTGAGCTCCCGCAACGATCTCCTCGGCTGGCTGTCCGAGCAACATCAATGTCCCTGACCACAAATCTTTCCTTTCCGCCATTAACTTACCCGTACCCACTAGACTTGTGATGTGAACGTCGTGCCCACAGGCATGCATGACATAAACGTCGTTACCATCAGCATCGACTTGCTTCGCTTTAGACGCGTAGGACAGACCGGATTTCTCTTGCACCGGCAACCCATCCATATCAGCGCGGAACATCACCGTCGGGCCTGGACCGTTTTCTAACAGGGCAATCAAACCTGTGCCACCGATGCCTCGGTGAACGGTGTACCCCAACGCCTCTAACTCATCACCCAGCCGTTTGGCGGTTTTATCTTCCTTAAACGACAGCTCCGGGTTTTGGTGGAAGTGAATGAATAGATCCTTAAGCTGGCTGTCGTAAAGGCTCTGCACATCGTCTGAAAGCGACGCTGCACCTGTGAATCCTGCACTCAAAAGAAGTGCGCTAGAAAGAACAAAAGAAATGAGGGGCTTGAGGTTTTTCATCGAAGACTTATCCTGCGTGTTGGTTAGGGTCTTACGCATCCTGCACTAAATTAAACATCCATTCACCACCTGAGTAAGCTATGAATTTGAATATTGCACTGTTGAGCTTCATTCTTACTTTTTGTATCAGTCCCAGTTGGGCAGAGGTCACCCCCACATTGAACAGCGACGCGATTAAAGCCACCTTTGGCAGCTACGGTGTAACTATTCTGAATCAGACAGAGTCGACGCGCGTCGCCAATTTACACAGCACTCACAGCGGCAGAGAAATTTGTCGGACACTGGCGGTGACTGAGTTCGTGTTGCCAATGGACCCTAAACTGAGCCTTGAGCACGAAAAAATTCGCGCAGGCGGCAGCATCGGTGCGACGCTCAGAGACGCAGGTTTCAGCATCAACAAAAAGCTATTAATTAAGACGGAAATAGTGGCGGGGCCGGCCTTCAGCCAGCTTTCAAACCAAACCGTCGAGCCTGGAACCCCACTGGCCACCCGAGTTTATGCCTTGTTTGCGCAAAGCAGCGAACGGGCGATCCCCTACGCGATCATCGCCGAGGCGTACCATCCCGCGCATCAACCGCCAGTTCATGAAGAAGTTTCAGATGCACCAGCACTCACGGCGGCTGCAGATCGGGCGCTATCGTCACTGCGCACGGCAATTGATCTTAGCCTTATGAAAAACCCAGCTGCATAACGAAGGTTAAGGGGATGCCAAACTGCTGTGCCCGCTGCGCCGCAGCGGTGCGCTCATCACCCGACAACGTAGCCACCCACAAATTTGCGGATCGTGCGCCAGATCGACAATAGGCCAGCGTTTTCACCTCCCCGCTCATGGCGTCCTCCATTGCGGCAAGATCGTCGCCTGGGAACGACATCGCCGTCACAGGGTATCGAACAAGCGTGATACCTGCCGCACCACAGGCCGCTTCAATCGTGTCCATAGAAGGCTGGTTCATCTCTTCGTTATCAGGTCGGTTACAAATCAGCACTTGGTAGCCTTGTCGCGCAAACTCTGCGACATCGCTCGGCTGAATTTGCCCGGCGACGGCAAAGGTATCGGTAAGTTCGGCAACTGGGGTCACGCGCGGCTCCTTTGAATTACTGTGGGTCGATGATATCGAAATTATCGCGCAGTACCTGAATAATTTCTGTTCTTGGGTCGTCCGAGACGTCAAGCTTTTCGCCCATGATGCGCTCAGCCACGCCAACATACGTCTTTGAGACGTCGAGCATCATCTGGGTGGGAAGCACGGTATTGCGTGCAAACGCTAGGCGCTCGTCCATGCGACTTTTGTTCAGTAAAACGTCAGGGTCGGCTGCAAAGTTCAACAGCGCCTGTCTAAACCCTTCTTTACTGTTTTCAACAACGTCGCCTCTGGCAAAAGCGTCACCATCCCAAATACGTGACGAGTCCGGGGTGCCCACTTCATCCATGTAAATAAGCTCTTCAGTGCCGTCTCGGTTTTGTGCGTAACCAAACTCGAATTTTGTATCCACAAATATTTGGTTAACACCCGCAAGCGCGGTCTCGATCAACGAAAACCCAGACGCCAGCAAGCGCGCATAGTGCTCCACGTCCTCCTGCTCGCGAAACTTAAACGCCGCCCAATGGGTCTTGAGAATGGCCTGACTCACGTTGACATCATCGACTTCAGGGACGCCTGGAATACCGGACATCACCCCTTTGGTCGACGGTGTGATGAGTAATGAGTCCAACCGTTGATCACGAACCAGCCCGTCAGGCAGACGAACACCACAGAAACGCCGGTCGCCTTGCTCATAGGCTCGCCACATCGAGCCGGTAATGTATTGGCGTGCGATCGCCTCAATCATGACGGGCTTCGCGCGCTGTACAATCCAAACCAGAGGATGTGGCGTTTCCAAAATATGGCTACGGGCCAGACCCGCTTTTTTGAACGCCTCAAACCAGTGTCCGGAAATGGCGTTGAGCGCAGCGCCCTTGCCCGGAACACCATCAAGCCCGCCCTCTGCACGCCACATACACTCAAAGGCGGATAAACGATCACTAATGACCATGACCGCAAGTTCCGCAGTCTCAGGAATGGGGTACTGACGCTCTCGAATCAGTCGCCGATTGTCGGCCTCGCTGAGCCAGTAAACAGCCCGCACCTTCCCCGAGTGGACCGGCTCAAACGTTCGGATGGGAAGGTCATCATTAACGGCGAGAACGCGCACAGGCTGCCTGATTCATTCATTAGTAAAAAAACAAATTGTCCGACATATAGAAGTGTTTGACCAGCAGGCGCAGGGCGCTATGCTTCGGTCTGAAAAAATTAAGCAATTCTGTTAGCGACGTCATGAGGATCATCGCCATGTTGTTAAGGCACGCCCTACTTTTGTTCCCTGTCATTATTACGAGTGCAGCGTTTGCCGCCGACACCGCGCAGACGCCCCTAGAAACGGTCATTGTTACGGCCACGCGTCAGGCGACCGATGGGGCGAGCCTTGGGCAAGCCTGGGTAGACCTTGATGCCGACGCTGTGGAGGCAGTCGATGCACAACACAGCAACCAACTCTTTAACCGAGTATCGGGTGCTTGGGTCAGTCGAGGCAACGGTCAGGAGTCACTGATCTCGCTGCGCTCACCTGTTTTGACCGGTGCCGGTGCCTGCGGTGCGTTTTTTACTGCAGAGGACGGCATCAACCTCAGAGCGCCCGGGTTCTGCAACGTCAATCAGCTCTTTGACGCCAACCTTCTTCAGGCGGGCGGCGTGGAAGTCGTGAAGGGACCGGCAAACGCAGTCTACGGCTCCAATGCCATGCACGGCGTGGTGAATGTGCTGACAAAAAGCGCGGCGCAGACCGCCCAATCGGTTGGCTTTCAAGTCGGCAGTCGTGACTTCGCGCGAACGCGACTGTCGCTCAAGACCGGCGGACTGGCGTTAAATGCACACGGAACCTCCTACGGCGGCTATCAGGCGTCCTCGGGCTATGATCAGCAAAAAGCATCGCTCCGATTTGACGGCACTCAGGGTGACTGGTCAATTACCGGTGTAATCTCCGCGTCTAACCTAAACCAAGACACCGCTGGGTATATACAAGACGGCAAAGGCGCCTACAAAAGCGACACAGCGCGACGCGTTAACCGAAACCCTGACGCTTACAGAGACGCCAGTTCAATGCGTGCACACCTCAAGCTTGAACGTGACCTGGGGCAACACACGCTTCGCATTACCCCTTACCTGCGCAGTAATGAAATGGAGTTTTTACAGCACTATTTACCGTGGCAGTCCCGTGAGATGAACGAACACAGCAGTGTTGGCGTGCAAGCCAGTCTGCGTGGAGACCGGACTTGGGGCGGTTACGTGACCGGTATCGATATTGATACCACTGACGGAAAACTCAAAGAAGATCAGGCAGAGGGCTTCAGCCCCAATCAGCCTGCGGGTATTCACTACGACTATCGCGTCGATGCTAAAAACGTTGCGGTCTTTGCACAGGTAGACATTAACCTTGCTGACCAACTGTCCCTTCAAGCGGGTCTGAGGTCTGAGCGCACCGATTATGACTATGTGACAAAGGCTACGGCGGGATCAGTCTGTGCACCCGAAGCCAGCAACTGTCGTTTCTTCCGTCCAGACAACCGATCGGATGACTTCTCTGACCTCTCGTCAAATCTAGCATTGGTGTGGTCCGCCGGAGCCCATCACTACTACTTGAGAACCGCAATGGGCTTTAGAGCGCCACAGGCCACCGAGCTGTATCGCCTGCAATCGGGACAGCGTGTCGCTGACATTGATTCCGAAGAGGCCCAGTCTGTCGACATTGGCTGGCGTTACAGTACGCCAACATTTTCAAGCGACCTCTCGGTTTACACCATCAGCAAAGACAATGTCATATTCCAAGATCGAAATCGCCAAAACGTGAGCGGTGCGAGCACGGCGCATCAAGGCATCGATATCGACCTGCGATGGTCACTGAGTGACAGTCTAAACGCAACGCTCAACGCCTCGATTGCAGACCACAGCTACGACAGCGATATTACGCTGCTGGGAAGCAGCGGCTCGATTAAGGGCAACACAATTGACACGGCGCCACGACATTTTGGTAGCGCTCGGCTCACAAAGTCGCTCTCGGTCTATGATCGTCAAGCGACAATCGAAGTTGAGGCTACATGGGTGGATAAGTATTATCTCGACCCCAACAATCAACACGAATACCCAGGGCACGAGCTCGTCAATCTTCGCGGAAGCTGGGATGCTGCAGATCGCCTAAGAGCCACATTAACCCTCACGAACCTCTTAGATACCGGTTACGCAGAACGTGCTGACTTCGGCTTTGGTAACTACCGGTACTTTGTGGGCGAACCGCGCAGCGCTGTGTTGGGCGTATACTTCACGTTCTAAACACTGTGAGAACGTGACATGAATCAATATGGACCGGCGATTGTTTTGGGGTGCCTCATTGGCGCCGCGATACTACTCGATGACGTCATCACCCCAAGCGTGCCAACCCGCCTTATGAGTATTGAGGCTGGTGAAGTGAGCGCCCTGCACACCGAGCCACACGCGAAAATATTAATTCAAAAAAGTAAGGCGAACGCAGGGGCTGCGAGCAAAGATATTGAGTTTGTCGTTGTCACTGACCAAGCCCCAGTGGCTGAAGACGGTCTCGTTGCAGTCACCGTTGATGGCCTGGCAACGGCGAAGATCGCCGACGCGGTCAGAGCCTTCGTCGATAAAGCCCGTGAAGACGGCACCCCGCTCTCTCCCGATGCAGTAAAGGCCGCTGTTATGGCCTCATTGACTGACGCAGAGGCAAACAGCGCCATTGAGATCAATATCGAAGTCGAACAGGCGCCTCGTCCTTAGGAAAAAGAGCGCAGTCCTACGGCGGTTCTCACTTTTTCAAGGAGGGCTTGGCTTTCGGGTCGCACTTTTGCTGCGCCCTCACGAAGAATCATCTCGAGTTCGGCTGGATTGGCCATGAGTCGGTCGTACTCAGCACGGGCCGGCGCGATTTCGTCATTAACGCGTTCAAATAGCCGTTTCTTGGCATCGCCCCAACCCAGCCCTGCCTCAAATGCGCTGCGCATTTCGAGTCGCTCAGCGTCACTGGCAAACGCGCACCAAATTTGAAACACCGCCGATGTGTCAGGATCCTTGGGCTCGCCCGGCTCCAACACATTGGTCTTAATTTTATTAATGGCCTTCTGAAGCTGCTTGGGCGTCCCAAACAGTGGAATCGTATTGCCGTAGCTTTTACTCATCTTACGACCGTCGAGTCCCTGCAAGACAGCACCCTCGTCGTCGACCACCGCTTTAGGCAAGACAAACGTCTCACCGTAATGATGGTTAAAGCGCGCGGCAATATCTCGCGCCATTTCCACGTGCTGAATTTGGTCACGACCCACAGGCACATCGTTGGCATTAAAAATGAGAATGTCAGCCGCCATGAGTATTGGATAAGAAAAAAGACCCATGGTGATGGCGTAGTCAGGATCCTCACCCGCCTCTTCATTCGCCTGCACCGCACCCTTGTAGGCGTGGGCTCTGTTCATCAAGCCTTTGGCCGCGTTGCAGGTCAAGATCCAAGACAGCTCAGTAATCTCCGGGATATCTGACTGCCGGTAAAAGTGAGTCGCACTTGGGTCAAGACCAAGCGCTAGCCAGGTCGCGGCTATTTCACGACTCGACTGCGCCACGAGATCCGGGTTCTGCGACTTAATGAGTGCGTGGTAATCGGCCATAAAAAGATACGCATCAACCTCGTGCTTCTTGGACGATTCGATCGCGGGGCGGATCGCACCCACGTAATTCCCAAGATGCGGCGTGCCGGTCGTTGTAATGCCCGTGAGGACACGATGCCTAGCCATATCTAAACTCCCAAGTCACGCGACACGATTGTAAAAAGCAGTCAGCAGACCCACCAGCTTTGCCGGATCTTCGACAGACGCAAGTTCTCGGATCGAATGCATGCCCAAGGTGGGCACACCAATATCGGTTGCCGGAATGCCCGTTAAAGTTGCCGTGATGGGTCCAATGGTGCTCCCGCAACCCATGTCCGCTCTCACCACAAAGGCTTGCACATCAATCCCAGCACGCTCCGCCATGAGACGAACCCGCGCAGCGCCCTCACCAGAAGTCGCGTAACGCTGATTTCGATTAATCTTAATCACAGGACCACTGCCAAGCAGTGGCGCGTGCTGTTCGTCATGCTTGGTCGGATAGTTTGGATGAACCGCGTGTGCGTTATCGACGGACAACATCCAGCTTCGCTGACGAAGCGCTCGCCCTTCTGCCGCGTCTGAGACAATCGCATGCAGCACGTCATTGAGCATGGGACCCTGCGCACCCACTACCGATGCGCTACCCACCTCTTCGTGATCATTAGCCACAAAGACGTTCCACTCGGGACGTTGAGCACTGTCAATCAGAGCTTGAAGGCCTGCGTAACAGCTTAATAAGTTATCCAGACGGGCAGAGGCTATGAAGTCATTGTTGAGACCGACGTAGCCTGGGGCCTGCGTGTCATAGAGCGAGAGCTCCCAATCGAGGATTTTGCTGACCTTTAGATCGGGGTATTCAAGTGAAACCTGATCTGCAAGCAAGGCGTGAAGGTCAAAGTCTGGCTGACCAGTCGCCAGCGACACCAATGGCAACATGTCGGTCTGGGGATTCACTGTACGTCCCTTGTTCGCTTCTCGATCTAAGTGGATAGCCAGCGATGGAATGATGGCGATCGCCCGACGAAAATCGATCAACCGAGAGACAAGATGGCCGTCTTCCGTCTCAAAAGAAACTTTTCCCGCCATGGATAAGTCGCGATCAAACCAAGGGTTGAGCAGTGCACCACCGTACACATCGACAGCCACAAGGTGGCAACCAAACCGACTGACCACAGGGTTTGGTTTAACCGACAGGTTTGGACTGTCCGTGTGCGCACCTACGAGCCTTAAGCCATCCTCGAATGTCTCGCCCACGGTAAATGCAATTAAGCTTGAATCGTTGCGCACCATGAAGTGCTTTCCACCCACCGTCAGTGCGTCTGGACTTGAGTCGCTCCACGGGGTAAAGCCCGCTGCCAGAAGGCGCTGTGCCATCGCACCCACCGCGTGGAATGGCGTTGTCGCCTCGGCAAGAAAAGCCAGCAAAGAATCGTTTACGGTTTGTTTATTCATAAAAACACCACAATAGAAAACAGTCCAAGCGACAGCACAACGCGATAGACGACAAAAGGCATCATACCGACTCGCTTCACCAAGCCTACAAAAAAGGCAATCGTCAAGTAGGCACTGATGGCAGAGATAACCATAGCCAAGGCCGTCAGTCCTAAATGACTGGCACTCAAAAATGCGTCGGTTTGGCGAATCAGCATCAGCACCAAGGCCCCAAAGATGACGGGGATCGACAGCAAAAATGAGAAGCGCGCTGCAGTGGCGACGTTGTAACCCAGGAACAATGAGGCAGTGATGGTGATACCTGAACGTGAAGTCCCGGGAATAAGCGCAAGCGCCTGCGCCAGGCCAATGATCACCGCATGATCGATACGGGTAACGGGCTGCTCATCGTCACCCGCAAGACGATATCGATAGGAGAGACCGAGCAATAGACCGAAAAAAAGTGTCGTCGTTGCGATCACAGCGGTGCCGCGCAGGTAACCGTCAATAACCTCTGAAAACAGCAAGCCAGCAACCAGCGCGGGCAATGTTGCAACCGCTAAACATTTCACTTCCTGACGCGAGACGCCGACTGCGTCGCCACGTCCTAGCACGCCATCGACAAAGCCACTTAGCGCCTGTCGGTAGTAAAAGACCACCGCCGCTAAAGTTCCGGCGTGAACGGCGACGTCAAAGGCAAGCCCCTGATCTGGCCACCCCAACAATTGAGAGGGCAAAATGAGGTGCGCTGAGCTCGATACGGGTAAGAACTCCGTCAATCCTTGTATCAACGCGAGTAACACCGCTTGAACGCTATCCATCAGTGCTTATTTCCTTGTTCCGAGAGCTTTTTCCAACCGATATCTTGCTGCACGTAGCGCGGCTCGAGCGCCTGAGCGGTAATCAGCTGCTCGGGGGCTGGGTTGTCAATATAGCTCAGCGCACATTGTGAAGGCCGAGGCCGTGCGGCGCTGTCGGAGCCGCTATGCGCAAACACCGCATGGCACTGAACAACCGCATCAGACGCGTCACCTGCAATAACGACATCGTCTGCGACCCAGTCTGCTAAAGCGTCACCCATCGGGCTCCTAATATCCTTTACTGTTGAGATAGTAGGCTCTGTGAGCAATCGAATGCCGCCGGGCACCCTCTCCGACCAGGACCAGTACACCTGACCGATTTGAGCATCAATGGTGCTGAGAATCCGATCGCCGACTTTTGCCGGGACCGACCGCGCTTGAGCCTCTAACGAACAAAATGGGTACACAGGAAGATCCAGCGACCATCCCAGTCCTTGAGCGACACCCACCGCAACGCGGATTCCCGTAAATGAACCAGGACCTACGCCACAAGCAATCATCGACACTGCGCTCGACAGCGAACGTCCCTCGAGTAACTCATCGATCATGCTGAGAATGTGTTGATTGTGCGCGCGCGGAAGATCGCGCTGAATTTCTTTGATCTCGCTGTCATTCACCAGAGCGACCGAACAGAGGTTAGTCGCGGTATCGAGGGCTAAAATGGCAGGCGTTGTGTCTGATGGGCTCATGGCGCGCAATGATCGCATAATGAGGCAAAAGACGCAGTGGAAAGTGACGCCCTTTTAGGCCCCCGTGACGTGCAATGCGGCAAAACCGAGGTGAGCCACCACGACACCGAGCGTCAACCGCACTCTCAAGGCGCGATACCAGGGCTCTAAAGTGGAAATTCGACCCTCGTACCACGCCAGAGCACCATACCCGATCATCAAAAAGACAGCGGCCATCATCGTTTGGGCGGTCAAAATTGAAGCCACACCAAACAGCACCAAACCGTTACTAATGATCAGGGTGCTCAGGGCCGAAGGGCTCTGCACTTGTTGTTCCTGCCCCCAAAGTGCACCGGCCAAAAAACAAAAAATGGCAAGCGAGTAAATGACGAAGCCTTGTATTGAGAGTGAGCGCGGCCAATCTTCCAGCGTCGCGAAACCAAAGCAAAATCCAAAGAAGGGCAACAAGCCCGCATAACCTAGTAGCTGGGTCATTAAGCGGCTGGACATTCAACCTGCTCCTCCGGGTGCCGAATAATCGTCAGCAAGATACCACCGACCGGCACACCAAACTTTTTGAGCGAAGACTCATTGATCAACACGTTTTCGCTGACAAGGTACATTCGGTCATCGACCGCGAGATCGATGGTGCCGTCTGATAACTGAACCGTGAGCACGTAGTCTAAAAACATCGCGTTACCCGACACTTGAGCGGTCCCCACACCACGAACATCGCCCGCGGTCGCTGAGTAGGACCCATCGCTATTTTCGCTCAACGTCCAAATACGTGTTTGTAACTCTCCGTCGTCAAACACGAATCGCTCGTCCAGCATTCCTACACCCTCACTCCAACAGGCGGTAATCTCAGCGACGAACGAGCGACTGGCAAAACCGGCGTAATTTTTAACGACACCGTGTGCCGTAAGAGCGCCTCGAAAAAACGTCTCCGGCTCAAAACCAGGCGTGCGCTTTTGATACTCTTCCACGGAAACACCCGCACAGGCGGTCAAGAGCACGGTTAAGAATAAGACTCGGGGCAATCGCATACGCATCTCCAGACGACAGGCAAAAAAAACCCCGGCCAAAATGGCCGGGGAATCATAAAACCATCTGGGGGAAGATGGTTTGGAACCTAAGCAGGTGCGATAATTACGACCCCGTTAAAGGGGTGGATCACCGTTTAACGCTCGTGTCCACAGAAACCAGGACAAAAAAAGGACAGCCCGAGGGCTGCCCTGAGTATCCCGCATTGAGTGTGGGTCTATAACGACCCCGAAATGGTCCAGCCTGCCCACCAGAGATCGGACTGATCGGGGTTGACTGCACCGGCAAAGTCAGTCGAATCAAGGTATTCCACGTCAGCCACTGACTCTGGAAGAGACCCGTTAATTGCAGTCCAATCCAATGCATCAAGACCCGACGCCTCAGCCGAGAGAGACTCGTAGAACTGCCCAAGATTACCCTCAGCTGCAACCGCATTAATGATTCCCGCAGAAGCGTCAAAATCGG
>DGPO01000035.1:0-2033 GCA_002390485.1 Halieaceae bacterium UBA4438
TCGTCGCCTTCAAGCTCGATAATGCCCGCGGGTGAGGCTGTGCCAGACTGAGGATCAGTCACGAAAAGCTCAATATTGTGCGCCGATGGATCTTCATTGGGCGCAGGTAACACACTGGACGCCGCAAGCGGCTCAATGACGTAGCAGCAGCCACTGCGACTTGGCGCTAGCGCAAGTATCGAGCCGTTATACTTCACAATATCGTATTCATCGACGCTGGACTCCAGCGTATACGTCGTGGAAAACCCACTGTTAGAGGCGCCATCGGCCGTGGGAGCAGCCTCAAGAGCAACATCGCCCATTGCGGCACGTGTTACAGCAATTTCGGTGAGCGTCAGTGCGTAACTTGAAAGCCCCGCACCGTCATCCTCGCTCTGCACCCAAAGTCCTGTTGGATCGGGGATAGGCGGTGTCACAACCGCAGGGGGCGGCACATTGTCGCCACCGCCGCTCCCACCGCCACAGGCGGAGAGAAAGGCGAGGCAGAACGTGGTGATAAGGTAATGCGTGACAGGGCCTTTCATGGATGTACTCCAATTAACCATTTGAGGTCCTCTACGGATTCAGCCATCAATCCCGTTCCTGGGCAGAGCAACAAAACGTGTTAACTAGAATACGTGGTGCCCATCCCCCACGCTAGACGTCAGACGACCATGGCCGCAATAAGGAACAAGAGCGCCGCAATTGTGGCCGCCAAGATCGCATAGGGAATCTGTGTCACAGCGTGCTGGTAAGTGTCACACCCAGCACCCTGCGCTGAGAGCACCGTCGAGTCCGAGTAAAAGCAGGCGTGACTGCCAAAGCCACTCGCCGACAACAGTGCCCCAATCACGAGGGGAATACTGACATCGTAAGCCTGCGCCAGTGGGAAGGCGACGGGCATGGCAATGGCGATGACACCCCAGTTTGACCCCGTTGCGAAGGAAACCGCAGACATGGTGACGAAAATAATGACCGGAAGCCACATCGCGGTCATGTAGGGTTGTACTGCTTGAATGACGTACTCGGTCAGCCCTATTCGGTCATTGGCCTCGACAAAAATAAACAGCGCCAGCAGCATCGCCAAGACGGGCACCATAATTTTGAGTCCGTTGGTGCAGGTGTCAAACAGCTCTGAAAGCGGCATGAGCCTCAGTGAGGCAAAGTAAATCAGCGTGACTAAAATTCCAGCGATGACACCGCGGAGTAAATCAACATTAGGAACAACGGTAAAAAACAGTAACGCCACGATAGGCAAGAAGAATGTGCTGGGGCCGCCGTTCCCCACCGGACTCTCACCCTCAGAATCGCTGATAGCACCTAAATCACCCGTTGCCTCGGCGCGATATTCGGCCTGCTTCATGGCACCAAGACGGGGAATCACACCCATGATTACGAGCGGCACTATTAACAGCGCAATAATGGGGTAAAACATGTACGGGATAGATTCAACGAAAAGCCCCAAACCCTGACCGTCGGCGGCTATTTCATTCTTCTCCAGCAAGCCCGCAAAATAAGCACCCCAGCTTGAAATGGGTATCAGTAAGCACATCGGTGCGGCCGTTGAGTCAACCACATAGGCCAGCATCGCCCGCGACGTTTTGAATTTATCGGTAACCGCCCTCATCGTGGCGCCCACCGTCAGCGAGTTTAAGTAGTCGTCCAAAAAGATCATCAGTCCGACGGCCCAGGTGGCTAACAGGCTTTGGCGCTTTGAGGTGAGGCGTGCGAGCAACAAATGACCAAACGCGGTAGAGCCGCCGCTGCGAACCAGCAGGGCAATAAAAGTCCCATAAAGCGCGCACACGAGGATAATCCAAGCGACGTCTTCGTCACGCAACACATCCAACGACACAACCGCCATTGTGGCAATGAAGCCTGTGCCGTCCATTAATAAAAACGCAAACAATGCGCCTGCGACCACCGACTCTAGGGTGCGTCGCGTGATAATAGCGAGGACCAACACCAAGGCTGTCGGTAACAAACTGACAATTCCGTACTCCACAGTCGCTCCATTTCTTTTTGACATTGGCTCAGCAAACCCAGTCTACCCC
>DGPO01000035.1:2087-4557 GCA_002390485.1 Halieaceae bacterium UBA4438
TTGGAACCTCCTGTGAATAGTGCAAAAGACAGCAATACACGGCTCGCAGTGATTGGAGGCGGCTCATGGGGGACGACACTCGCCTCGCTCGTCAGTCGCAATGCTCAGGTGACACTGTGGGCTCGTGACGCTGACGTCGTTCGCGAAATAAACGACACGCACACGCACGCGCGTTACCTAGAAGGGCTGTCTCTCAACCCCCTTTTGCGCGCTACAACCGACCTCGAGACTGCGCTGTGCAATGCACACGCCGTTTTTGTCGCCATTCCCTCGCACATGTTCCGAAGCGTCTTTGAACGCGTGGCACCGTTAGTCCCTGCTGGAGTACCGATTATCAGCATGACCAAGGGACTCGAGGCGAGCACACAAAAACGGATGACTGAAATCATCCGCGAGTTCTGTCCACAGCATCCAATCGGCGTGCTGTCAGGCCCTAACTTGGCAAAAGAGATTCTGACCGGCAAAGCGGCAGCGAGCGTATTGGCGCTCGATGACCCTGCTGCTCAGTGGCTGCAACCCACACTTAATGTGGGCCTGTTTCGTGTCTATCACAATGATGACGTAACCGGCTGCGAGCTCGGTGGTGTCCTTAAGAATATTATCGCCCTGGCAGTCGGTCTCGGCGATGGCTTGGGCGCGGGAGACAATACGCGAGCGGCACTGATCACCCGAGGGCTTGCAGAGGCAACACGCTTGGGCACGGCGCTGGGTGGGAGGCAAGAGACCTTTGCAGGTCTTGCCGGAATGGGCGATATGATCGCGACATGCACCAGTGCTCAGAGTCGAAACCGTTATGTTGGTCTCGAGTTAGCCACCGGAAAAACTGTTGAAGAAATAACCAATGCCATGAACATGGTGGCAGAGGGCGTGAAAAGTGCCGCAACGGTAGTGGCCCTTGCAAAACAACACGGTGTCAAAGTACCTATCTGCCAAGAGATGTATCGCATACTCGAAGGACAAGCTGATGCGACGCGGGTCTATCGCGGTCTTTTGCGCGTGGTTGCTGGTGCCGAATCGGAGCCAGGGTAGTGCCACAATGCTCGCACCTGGTGTCAACGACTACCGAAGGATTCAAGGTTTAATCAATGCCCACTCGTACACTGGTCACCGCATCACTCTTGCTTTTAGCGCTCTCAGCCTGCACAACGAGTCCGACAGGACGAAGCCAGTTTCTGATCGTATCGCCTGCGTCTGCGATTCAGCAATCCAGAGGCGCCTATCAACAAGCCGTTGACTCATTTCGCGGTGAACAAAAAATTGCTGACCAGCCGCAGGTTGATTCTCGTGTCCGGAGAGTGGCCGGCAGGGTCGTAACTGCCGCAACTCAGCAGTACCCGCAGTCCTCAAATTGGGACTGGAGTGTGGTGATTGTTGATGACGACGAGGTCGTTAACGCCTGGTGTATGGCGGGCGGAAAAATGGCCGTCTACACAGGTCTCTTTGAACAACTCTCGCTCACCGATGCCGAATTCGCGCAAATCATGGGCCATGAAATTTCACACGCACTGGCGAATCACACGGCCGAGCGAATGTCGCGGGCCATGGCGATTCAGTTGGGCCTGGCGGCCGTCAGCGCGGCCACCGACGGCAGCGGGAGTGCTGGACAAAGCGCCGAATTATTAGCGCAAGTTGCGCTAGAGCTGCCCAATAGCCGAACCGCTGAGCGCGAGGCGGACGGGCTCGGAATGCGACTTGCAACGCTTGCAGGCTATGACCCGGAGGCTGCAGTCACACTCTGGCAAAAAATGGCCGCGCTGAATGACGATCGACCACCTGCCTTCTTAAGCACACACCCCGCCCCTGACGACAGACAAGCCAATCTCAACCGAATGATCCCAACAATGAGGGCACTCAACCCCACGGGAAGTCGCCTTGGGGCAACGGCCATTACGATCGTTGACTAGGTTCTGCGATGTTGTTCGTACTGCGCTAGAACGTCACCAATAATTTGCGACTCGGTCAGACCCCACACGCAATAACTCGCCGACCCACCGCGCAAATGCACCTCGGTCACCGATGTCGAACCCTCCAACGGTAATGCCAGCGCTTCACCCTCTATGTCCACGACACTGTCCGTCGTTTGCGGCGCAAGCTTGACTGAGTAACAAAAATCAATTTCATCACCTGCCGTGATCGTTAGCTCGACACTGCCCTCTTCGCTCACGGTGTCAATCACGCTCGCGTTCACACCGTTATTTGAAAGCTCGGTCGCAAACGTGCCAAGCGCTGGCAGTACGACCTCACGCTGAAACGTTAGAACATTTTTATTTGACGGCTCCTTGAGCAAGGCCTTGAGCCGTGACTGCCAGTCAGTATCACTATCGGAGTCAAAACTTGCAGGGGCCCGCACGTTCATGACAGACACTTCTGATCTCAGCGATCGCTGTAATCCCCACAATGCACCCAGCAGCACGAAAGAGAACGGGAGCGCACTGGCGATCGTCGCCGTTTGAAGCGCATCTAAACCCCC
>DGPO01000015.1:0-4080 GCA_002390485.1 Halieaceae bacterium UBA4438
AGCCAGTTCGCATTGGCGGGATTGTCAGACACTCGGAACTTTGTATTGTTCTACGACAAATACGGTCTGCAGGCTCGTATAGCGTATAACTGGCGCGATGGTTACTACACGGGTGGCGATACCAAGCCCGGCTACCAGACCGAGTATGAGCAGTGGGATGGCAACATCACCTACGAAGTGTCAGACAGCATGGTCGTTTACGTCGAGGGTATTAACCTGACTAACGAGACGTTCCGATCGCACGGACGCAGTACTTATCAAACCTACGGCGTAGGTCAGATTGGCGCTCGTTACAACGTCGGTTTCCGCTATAAGCTGTAAGTCCAAGATCAAATGCTTCTAGATAAAAACCGCCTCCTGGGCGGTTTTTTGTTTTTGTAAAAACAACAAAGTCTTACACTCTGATACCTGTGTGGTTGAGAACGTGCATTGATGACTAAAGACATCAAAAATATCGTAATCGTAGGCGGCGGATCTGCCGGCTGGCTTGTTGCCAGCATTCTCGCGGCCCGCTTTAAACCCAGTGACCTCGGCATTCGCGTGACACTGGTTGAGTCACCGAACGTTCCCAGTGTCGGTGTTGGCGAAGGCACGTGGCCTTCCATGCGGACCACGCTTAAGAATATTGGAATATCAGAGGCTGAGTTCATTCGCGAGTGCGACGCTTCGCTCAAGCAAGGGACATGGTTCAAAGACTGGGTAGATGTAGGTGATACGCCCTACTACCACCCCTTCTCGCTTCCTGAAGGGTTTGATTCAGTCAATCTGGCCGAGCATTGGCTGGCGGGTACTGCGGGAGACATATCGTTCGCAGAAGCGGTCACCCCGCAATTTTCTGTCTGCGAAAACGGCAGAGCTCCTAAGCAAATCGGTATTCCCAACTACGCCTACACGGTCAACTACGGGTACCACTTGGATGCCGGTAAATTTGCAGGACTTCTGACACGAAACGCAACGCAGCACTTAAACGTTAAGCACATTTCTGCTGACGTGACCGGCGTTCTAAGCGATGCTGAGGGTTACATCACCGCCGTACAAACCGAGCAAATGGGCGAGGTCTCGGGCGATCTTTTTATCGACTGTACAGGGTTTCAAAGCCTGCTCCTCGGACAACATTACAAAGTCCCCCTCACATCACAGCAACACCACCTGTTCAACAACGCAGCCGTCGCGGTCCAAGTGCCTTACGCTGACCAGAACGACAGTATCGCGGCGACAACGCGATCGACCGCGCAGACCAATGGTTGGGTATGGGACATTGGCTTGCAGAACCGACGCGGTGTTGGACACGTGTTCTCAACTGATTATCAAAGTCCGCAAGAGACGGAACAAAAGCTCGATGAATACCTTAAGCATACGGGTAGGCCCGAGGGTCTTTCAGGACTATCACCCAGACTATTAGAATTTGAACCCGGCTACCGAGAGCAGTTCTGGGTCAAGAACTGTCTCGCCATCGGTTTATCCGCAGGCTTCATTGAGCCTTTAGAGGCGTCAGCACTGGTACTCATCGAATTGAGCGCCAACGCACTGGCTGACAGAATGCCACGCGACAGAGACGCCATGCAGATTATTGCGAAACGGTTCAACGCCGAATTCTTGGGTCGGTGGCGCCAAATCATTGACTTCTTGAAGCTGCACTATGTGTTATCGAGTCGTTCCGACTCGCGCTACTGGCGCGACAATCGACTCGCAAGTTCCATTCCAGACACATTGCGCGAGAATCTCTCTTTGTGGCAAACACAGCCTCCTTGGTACCATGATGACCTGCGTCGCGACGACATGTTTCCGGCAGCCAGTTATCAGTATGTTCTGTATGGAATGGGGTTTAAAACGAATAGTGCTCTGCACACACTCAGAGATGATGACGTTCAAAGAGAACTGGCCATTCGGCTCTTTTCTGAGACACGCAAAAAGGCACAGCGTTTTGGTCAACACCTGCCACCCAATCGATATTTGATGGACCAAGTGCGTACGCAGGACTTTGCTCCGGTCTAGAGAGGAACTAGTTTGAGTAATATTCAGAAATTAAATAACGTCCAGCATGGAAAGCTCAGGATAAAACAGGCCTTGAGCGACGGTGATGCCGTGATGTTCTCAGCAGTCTTCACCAGTGAGATGCGCGCGCTGCAAAGCAATTTCCCGCTTCTTTTCTTCAAGAACACGAATGACGGTCGCTTTCAGCCCATCGCCCTGTTTGGCTTTGAGCAAGGAGAGAACCTTTTCTTAGACGAGTCTCGTTGGAACAGTCAGTATATTCCGATGCTGATCCAAAGAGGCCCTCTCATGATCGCTACCGAGGGTAGTGCTGATGCCAGTGACTCCGATCGGGTCGTCGCTATCGATATGAGCCACCCTAATGTCAACGAAGAGGAGGGAGAACCGCTCTTTTTAGAGTTTGGTGGCAACACCGAATACCTCGATCGCCTCGCCACCATGCTTGAGGGCATTCATATTGGACACACAACAACGCCGCAGTTTGTTGATGCGTTGCTGCAACACGACCTCATTACGTCCGTAACCCTCAAGATCACGCTGCTCAACGGTAAGGACCATACGCTTGAAGGCTTTTATGCCATCGACGATGAAAAGCTCCAACGTCTAAGTGACGATGCGATCACTGATCTTCATCGGCGCGGACACCTCCTACCCGCCTACATGATGGTGGCATCGCAGTCGCAGCTTAAACGCTTGATTGCACTTAAAAACGACAAGGTTGCAGGATAGGTCCTCATGGCAGCCTGTTCAGATGCTCGACCCATCAGAGAAGTTCAACTTGAAAGCGGCTCGGTTCCTTCAACGGAGCTGCTTGAGTCGGCTACACCCTGGATAGCCAGGGGTTATTTGAATGACTGGCCCGTCGTTCAAAAGGCAAAGCAGAGTGATGGAACTGCGCTGGCATACCTGCTGGAGTTTTATCAGGGTCGACCCGTGAGCGCATTCCTCGCAGAACCTGAAGTGAAGGGCCGCTTTTTTTATAATCAGGACGTCACCGCATTTAACTTTGTTCAGGTCAACACACAGCTCGACCAAGTCTTTAAAAAGCTGATGAGCTTCTCAAACGAGGAACCCAATCCTGCGCTTTATGTGGGCAGCACACAGACCAGTGCGTGGCTACCGGGCTTTAACGAGGCGCATCAGCTGCCCTTTTCACTTCCTGGCGCGCTGACGAGCATTTGGATCGGGAATCAAACTCGCGTTGCGGCGCATTTCGACTTCCCGAGAAACATTGCCGGCTGCATTTTAGGGCAGCGACAATTCACGCTCTTCCCACCAGAACAAGTCGAAAACCTTTATGTAGGACCGTGGGATCTGACCCCCGCAGGTCAGCCGATCAGTATGGTCGATTTCCATGAGCCAGACTATGTGGCCTACCCAAAGTTTGCTGAAGCCGAGCGTCACGCACTCATGGGGCACCTGCAGCCGGGAGACGTTATCTACATTCCAAACATGTGGTGGCACCACGTCGAGTCGCTCTCACCCATCAACGGCCTGATTAATTTTTGGTGGCAAGAGACTCCGGGTGTCTTCGGGTCTCCTACAGAGGCGTTAAAGCACGCATTCCTGAGTATTAGGTCACTGCCGGCCCATCAGCGAAGCGCTCTAAAAGCCCTGTTCGACCACTACGTGTTTGCAGAGGATACAGCGCATTTAGAACATCTTCCTGAGCACAGCTGGGGCCGCCTTGATGAAGTAACGGACACAATGGCAAGACAGCTTCGCGCGGAACTCACTAATTCACTGAAACGGTAATGATTTTATGACTCAACGGAATGTTGAAAGGGTCGTCATCGCAGGCGGGGGCACCGCCGGTTGGATGGCGGCAGCCGCCTTATCGCGACTGGTCGGGCGTAAGCTCTCCATCACCTTGGTTGAGTCTGAAGAGATCGGCACGGTGGGCGTGGGCGAGGCGACTATTCCAACGATACTCACCATCAATCGTTTACTGCAGATCCCAGAACCCGACTTTATTAAGCTCACCAGCGGCACCTTCAAGCTCGGAATTCGCTTTGAAAACTGGCTTCGTGAAGGCGAGCACTATTTGCACTCCTTTGGCGATACGGGAAAAGGCAGTTGGGCCGC
>DGPO01000015.1:4273-15697 GCA_002390485.1 Halieaceae bacterium UBA4438
AAACGTGTAGAAGGCAAGATAGCGACGGTCGAGCTCTGCCCCTCTGACGGCTTCATAGAGGCATTATCCCTAGAGGACGGTCAACGTGTTGAGGGTGATCTCTTTATTGACTGTACGGGATTCAGAGCGCTCCTGAGCGAGGGCGCATTGAAGACCGGCTTCGATGACTGGAGTCATTGGCTCCCGGCGAATCGTGCCTGGGCTGTCCAGAGCGAATTATCAGAGGCTCCAAAGCCTTATACGCGTGCGATCGCACACAAGGTGGGTTGGCAATGGCGGATCCCACTTCAGCACCGAGCGGGAAATGGCTTGGTCTACTGTGACGGTTTCATGGAAGACGACGTCGCGCGTCAGCTCCTGCTCGATAACGTCCCCGAAAAAACCATCACCGAGCCACGCCCGATTCGCTTTACCACCGGGCAACGCAAGCGCTATTGGAATAAAAACTGCATCGCTTTAGGGTTATCCAGCGGCTTCATTGAGCCCCTTGAGTCAACCAGCATTCACTTTATTCAGAACGGTATCATGTGGTTGCTCATGATGTTTCCGGACACGGTTATTGAGGACAGCACCGTGCAGGAGTACAACACCAAACTTCGCGCAGAGGCCGAACACATTCGAGACTTCATTGTCCTTCACTACACGCTCAATGAGCGTCACGGCGACCCCTTTTGGGACCACTGCCGGAACATGGCACTACCTGACACATTGACCCATCGTATGGAACTGTTTCGTCAGTCGGCGCGGGTCTTTAAGCCGCAAGATGATGTGTTTGCCGAGAACTCATGGGTACAAGTAATGATGGGACAAGGGATTACACCTGCGGGCTATCACAACATCGCGCAAGCACTGTCGCCAGAGCAAATGACCGCCTTTATGAAGGGCATCCAGCACGACGTTGCGAAGACTGTAGGCTCACTACCCCCACACGGCGCGTTCGTCCAAACGCTTCTGCAGCACGCAAAAGTTTAAGCAACCCTACGCAGATTGATCTAAGCGCTCCATAGAGATTGAGCATTCGAAGTCTTCGGGGGACTGTGGTTCAAAAAAAACCGTAACGCGCAGACAAAAAAAAGCCGGGGATAAACGCCCCGGCTTTTTGTTTTGCTTAAAGAATCAACGCGTCAGCAGGTAGTTCCACCACACACCGTCACCCGCGAGAACAGTAACCTCCATGGTGGCCCCGTCTTCGCTCAAGTAGGCGTTGTACGTAATGCTTCCAGGAACATCAGCAACTGACGATATCTCAGCACCGTTGATCGCTTTCGGCAAACCAACGTAGGCACCCGTGCCACTCACCGTCAATGTCTCTGCATCACCGTCGTAGGCAAAGGTCGCGTTACTGCTTCCATCGTGCGGCGCGGCAGGCGCACCACAGCCTTCAACCTCAATACCTTGCCAGGTCTCAAGCCAGGTCTCGTCACCTTGTATATTGGCGAAGGAGCCATCGTCACCGAAGACATATGCATCATCGAAGTAACATGCGCGAAGTGTTGTCACACCTTCGTCATTGTTCCACCAGGACACGTCGAACTCAGCAGGACCAACACCAAGAGAGCCGTCAGATTGCGCCATGTACCACGTACCCGAGATGGGTGATGGCCCAGCGGGCTCTGCGATCTTCACGATCTTGTAGTTCCACCACACGCTGTCTCCCGCTTCGACAGTGACGTACATGGAACCGTCCTCTTGAGGATGCGCGTTGTACGTGATGCTGGCAGGCACATCAGCGGACGATGCGATTTCTGCACCGTTGATTGCCTTTGGTAAACCGACGTAAGAACCGCTACCCGTAATCGTGAGTGTTCCACCCTCTTGATCGTGACTCCAAGAACCAGGGATCGAGCTGTCGTGCGGCGCAACGGGAGCTCCACACTCTTCTGCACCACCGGACTGCCACGGCTCAAGCCATGTCGCGCCTTGGTACTCAATGCTAAAGCTACCGTCAGGATTGAAGATGTATTCATCATCGTAGTAGCAATCACGAATCGCGAGGACCCCGTCGTCACCGTTCCACCACGAGACATCAAACTCTGCCGGACCTACGCCCAGTGAACCCGCCTCTGGCGCCATAACCCAAGTACCTTGGAAAGGCGATGGGGGTGGTGGCTCAGCAGTCTTAATGAACTTGTAGTTCCACCATACACCGGCGCCCGCTTCAACACTGACCAGAAGTGATCCGTCTTCTTGCTCGTAGGCGTTGTACACAATGCTGCCTGGAACGTCAGCAATCGATGCGATTTCGGCGCCATTGATCGCCTTAGGCAGGCCCATGTAGGAACCTTGACCGGTAATGGTCAGCGTTTGAGCGGCATCGTCGTACTCGAAGGTTGCAGGAATCGATCCATCGTTTGGCGCTACAGGTGCACCACACTCCTCACCGCCACCAGACTGCCAAGGCTCCAACCACGTTTCGTCACCGTAGACGTTACGGAAAGATCCATCACGACCGAAGACATATTCATCATCGTAGTAGCACGCGCGCAGCGCGATCACGCCATCGTCGCCGTTCCACCATGACACATCAAACTCGGCAGGACCGACGCCCAAAGACCCGGCTTCTGGAGCAATCATCCATGTACCAAGGATACCTGTGTCTTCAACCTCAACACCGGCCTCTCGCTCAAGCCGAATATTGGCCACCTTCAATGACTTTCCGTCTTGCTCGCCGTTGGGCGACAGGACCAAAAACGCCTTGACTGCAGCCAAATTTAAGCGACCACCTGGTGGGTTGTTTTGTTCTGCATTCGTTGACAAAAGAAGGTCTGAAATCGGAATTACGAAACTCTTCCAAGTCCCTGCGGCATAACCCGCCAGATCCAATTCGATCGCACCAGTGCCTTGTGGGTAATCGTTCTCAACCTTGAAGATCACGCCATCGGCCACAGTATCCGCCGAGACTTGAAGATCAAACTTCAGGTTGCCGCCAGTCGAACCACTGAGGTCAAGGCCTTGCGCGTCCTTAATGAACCATGCGCCACCGGCACCCGCACCAAAGTTAATCTGAACCGCGTTGGTCCCAACATCGGAATCGCCCGTAGGCACGACAGACCAAGTCACCTGGTTTGACGTGTTTCCGTCACAATAATCTGAAGCAAATGCATTCTCCGCAGAGACCGCACAGATACCGGGCGACCAGGCTGAACCAACCTGTCCGTTATCATCCAGTACCGTAATCACCAAATCATCCGACGACTGCGCTGGAGGGGAGATGCCGCAGTTACCGTTTGGCGTACCACAGACTAAGCGGACGTTATCAAGTTGGACGTGCGCATTTGAGCTAGGCTCGACAACCAACAGGTTCTGAACCGCACCGAGCGCAAGCGTTTGCTCACCTCGATTAGCTAGAAGTTGATTAATCGACACGCTGTAGCTGAACCACTCGTTTTTAGGAAGATCAGCAACGTTGAGCGTTACGCTTCCCAGTGCGGGGTAACCACTGTCCATTTTGATCGAAATTGTGCTGTTTGGTGCCGTTTGTGAGCTGTCGACGTACATGTCGAACTTCAGCTCACCACCACCGCGATGACCGTAGACGTCAATCGTTTTGCCATCAGTCGCGTTGATTACAACATTACCGCCGCCGTCACTCATGACGTCGAGTACGTTTCCACGACCCTCAACCGCGACATCTGACGCGGTGATGTTGATATTACCGTTGTCGTTGTAGCCAACAACTGCCTGCAGGTCACGCGTGACGTCACCTGTCAGGAAAGTCCATGTCAGCGGTCCCGCGGCATCGGCGTAAATAGAGGTTGTTACGACTTCAGGTGTCTGCCCATCAGCAGATTCAACCGACCGATCAGCCAGGCTGTTACAGCCGACGCCGTTCGCAGTGGCAACCTGACACTCGTACACACGAATGTAGTCCACCACCATCTCGCCCGGGACAGCCGCTGTATCGAGCTCAACGCCTGGACCCACGCCACCTACCGCCAGGTTTACCAAGAGGTGAAAGTCTTGATCAAATGGTGCGGCAGGGTTGCTCGCAAGTTGATAGCCGTCTGTGCTGTCTTTGAAGTAGTAGCTGTAGTACACGTCTTTGCTGACTGTCTTCAGGTGCTCACCGTCAACAAACCAGCGCAGGTAGTCGCCTGACCACTCCAGCGCGTAGGTGTGCCAATCACTGGCATCGTCCACGTCAGCCGCGTCTGTCGTAATCTGGTTGAGTGGCCACTCAAATCCGTAGTGCGCTGCCATGAACACACCTTGGTTGTCTGTTCCGGCATTGACGACTTCCATAATGTCAATTTCGCCACCGGCCGCCCACGTACCGTAGGTTGAATTAGTCGGCATCATCCAAATTGCGGACCACATGCCATCGCCAGGCGCCGCCTTCGATCGAATTTCCACTCGACCGTATTGGAAATCAAACTTGTTCACAGAGCGCATCCGCGCCGAAGTGAACGCACTGTTACCCACATCTTCCTGTCGCGCTTCAATGACGAGCGCAGACGCATCGTCTACGTCTTGAATGGACGCATTATCCGCTTGATAGTACTGGAGCTCGTAGTTTCCCCACCCAGGCAAGCCATTATCGCTGCCGTCACCGAGCTGAAAGGTCCAGTTGGCTGAGTCAACGGCGGCGCCGTCAAATTCATCAGACCATACCAGGCTCCACTCTTCTTCTTCTTCAAGGTAGAACGGCTCAACTTCGGGAGAAGTCGCACTTCCTCCACCACACGCACTTAGGAGAGCTGCCGCAAGGCCGATTCCAAAAAGACGGCCATGACGATACAAGCGATCAAACATGAGTAACCCCAATTCAATATATTAGTTAGATTTAGCAGAGTGCTTTATCCCACAACGAAGAACATCTCTTAATACAAACGCGACGATAGGGACTTTCAGCGAGACAAGTGGGAAAGCGCCTCGCGAGGCCTTATCCCATGAGATCTTGGACGGCAGAACGGTAGTTTCGACTGACCTTCAGACTTACGTCATCATCCAGGTGGAGAAGGCACTCTCCTTTGGGAATCGCGTCCACAGACCGCACCTTATGGAGGTTTACAATGGTCGAGCGGTGAATTCGCACAAACTCAGCGGTGAGCTTTTTTTCAAGCTCTTTCATGGTGGATCTCAAAATGTAGGTCTCATTACCCGCATGAACGCACATATAGTCTCCCGCCGCATCGATCCACTCAATGGTTTCAAGCTCCACCAAATGCGTGTGAGGACCGTCTTTTATCGGCAGTCGGGACAGACGGTCGAGCGGATCGTTGGCTAACAGTTCGCTCCCTCCTTCAAGGCCTGCAATCGCGGCGACTGCGGCTTCTTTGCCGCTCTGCAGTGCCACGGACAGCATTCGATCGCGCGCACGCGACACGGCGACTTCAACGCGTTCTGCCTCGAAGGGCTTGAGAAGGTAGTCCACCGCATTGGCTTCAAATGCGCGCACGGCGTATTCATCGTAGGCTGTTGCAAAGATCACGACCGGCATGGTGTCTCCTTGGCAGCGTTTAACAACTTCGAACCCATTCAAACCCGGCATTTGCACGTCAAGGAACATCAAATCAACCGACTGTTTTTGGAGCGCCAAAAGGGCTTCCCGCCCACTGCGACATCGGCCCACAACCAATACCCCTGGCACTGACTTAAGCAAAGTCTCCATGTAGTCGAGCGCCAAAGGTTCGTCATCGACAATCAAAATTCGCAGTTTTTCTGGCATTACCGTTTACCCCTAGTCGGCAAGTGTAACGCAAGCTTTAAACCTCCGAGCGGTGACCTTGAGGCATTAAAACTGAACCTGTCGCCATAGAGATTTTCCAATCGTTCCGCGGTGCTTCGCAGGCCGAAACCCGGGCTATCAAATAAGTCCGCCAAGTTCGGGTCTTTCGTGTCTTCGCTTGACCCGCTGTCCTCAACGCTGAGAACGAGCGATTTAGTCTCACGACGGGCTGTCACCCGAATACACCCCCCCTCCTCTGCACGGCCAATGGCATGCTTGATCGCGTTTTCCACCAAAGGCTGCAGCACCAAACTCGGAACTTGGATGGCGAGCGCGCTGGGGTCGATGTCTTGCTCTACAACCAACCGATCTGAAAATCGCACCTGCTCAATTCTCAAGTAATGGTCCAGCGCCTCGATTTCATCGCGCAGAGGGATCGTAATATTACTGTCCGACTCCAATGAAAACCGAAGAAACGTCGAGAGCTCTGCAATCATGCTCTGTGCATCCTTACTTCGTTGTGTGCCGACCAGCGATGCAATGGAGTTCAGCGTGTTGAACAAGAAATGCGGATTCAGCTGATAGCGCAACAACTTTAGTTGCGCCTCCTTCGCCGCAGACTCAGCGGACACCAGCTTAAATGCTTCCTTTCGACGGCCGGCCTCCAGTACCAATAAAGATTCCTTCTCGCTCTGCAGCAATTGCGCAAACTTGACCAAGTGGTAGAGGGCCACCCAAGCCAAAAACACAAATAAAGATGCGAAGAACCAGCCTCCAAAGTCGCCCCAAAGTCCTGTCTCGTAGGTGACGGTCATCATGAGCTGAAGACGCAATCCGGTCCACACAGTGGCGCTCAGAACAATCAGCCCAATCGCAATACAGACACGATGCCAGGGCGTCCAGCTCCACGTGTGTTTAATGGCCATCCTCAATGGAACGCTGAGCATAAACCCAATAACAGACTGGATAATGTTGTGCGCAATGTAAGCAAACTGCAATTGATCGTAGGGCAGAGACAAACTCACCAAGGTCACGACCGAGAGTCCCGTCCAGCCCCCCGCGTTGAGTAGCCAAAACAGCCTATCCGAGTCATTGACTGTTCGCGAAAAGAACTGAGTAAACGAGCCGCTGTGTACCAGTATCTGATTCATTAAAAGCAACTTTGGAGCGACTGGAATGCGTTCAAACCTTCAGTCCGCCGGTGTCTATGTCCACAAACCGAGCTCCCGTGCGGACCAGCTCCTCAAGCAGTGGTGATACGCGAATCGAATCGTCAGATGCCGCAAGATCAGTCATGACCGCAAGTACCTTTTCAGCGCCAATGGTGTCCGCATAGTACATGACACCGCCCTTATCCAGCGGCCAACCGTAGCCGTTAATCCAAACGACATCGATGTCACTCGGGCGCTGCGTTTTATTTTCTTCCAAAATCGCCAAGGCCTCATTAACCATGGGAATGACGCAGCGATCGACGATGTCTGCGGCCTTTAGCGTGGCGTCGGTCGCGCCGGTAATGTCCCGAATAATACCGGCCGTCACGTCCGACGGAATATTCTTTCGACTTTCGTCATAGTCGTAATATCCCGCCCCGGTCTTTTGACCTCGCCGGTCGAGCTCACACAGTGCATCGCGAATGGGGTTGGCGGTCTGCGCGCCCTTTTTCCAGCCGATATCAAGGCCTGCTAGGTCCGCCATTTGAAAAGGCCCCATCTTAAACCCAAACTCGTTAAAGGCCGCGTCGATATCCCACGGCATAATGCCCTCGTAAACCAACTTGTTCGCCTGATACTGCCGAGCAAATAGAATTCGGTTGCCCACAAAGCCCGGACAGACACCGACGAGCGTTGCCACTTTGCCAATATGCTTGGCTAGGTCGACGGAGGTTGCAACGACATCGTCCGCTGTATGCTGTGCACGAACAATCTCGAGCAGGCGCATAACGTTAGCGGGCGAGAAAAAATGAAGGCCAATGACGTCTTCGGGCCGAGAGGTCACCGCAGCGATCTCGTCAATATTGAGCGCAGAAGTATTCGTTGCAAGAATTGCACCGGGCTTCGCTATCTTATCGAGCTGACTAAACACAGATTTTTTAATGTCCATGTCTTCAAACACGGCTTCAATAATCAGGTCGCAGTCAGCTAATGCGGAGAGGTCCAGCGCTGGCGAGTAGCAATTCATGCAGATATCGACTTCCTCTTGCGGAAAACGGCCTCTGTCTGCGCTGCGCTGATAGTTCTTGCGAATGGTGCTCAAGCCACGATCCAGTGCTTCTTGTTTCGTTTCGACAAGCGTGACCGGAATTCCCACCGACGCAAAATTCATGGAAATTCCGCCACCCATGGTCCCCGCTCCGATAATGCCCACACGCTCAATATTGCGACGCGGCAAATCATCGGCGATGCCATCAACGTTCCAGGCTTGATGTGCGGCATGACGCAAATAGTCTGCGACATTTGAGTCAGAGTGGGGGTTTGTCATCGGTTTACCTCTATTTTATTAGGTGTGGTGTTCGCATCTTCCCCGAGTTTAGTGCGTAAGACTCGTCAGGTAAAAGCCCCTGATGCTTCCTCGTGTTCCCCCCCACCGAACAACGCGGGAAAATCACCTCACCAAAGTCACGTGTCGATTCAACACCGACCACCAAAACAACCGAGTGATTCTCCCCCTATTCGCACCCCGGATCCGTGTGGTTTGCAGGGTTTGTAAAGACAGCTTGGGGAGCCGCTAAAATCAGCGTTGGATATCACTCAAAGCGCAAGGTCCAGAGCCGCGTTATACGCACAACCCAGAGGCACCTCATGGGACCTACGAGATTACGTCGCTTTTGATGCCCGCCCTGTCCCATTAGCATTGCCCTCGAATACCGTCATACGCACGGTATCGCCTTGATCAAAAAGGAAAACCAGTATGGGCCGTTTCATCATAAGTTTTGTGTGTATAGGGATACTTTCGGCCTGCGGCGGCGGGGGCGGGGCAGCAACCCAGCCTCCGGTGGCTGTCATACCCGACACCATACCACCTGTCATTTCATTAACCGGCAGTAACAGCGTTGAGCTCAATCAGGGCGACGCCTACGTGGAACAGGGTGCGACCGCGCAAGACAATGTGGACGGCTCTCTGACTGTCATCATCTCGGGCGATGTTGGAACAGCGCCTGGAACCTATACGCTCACCTACACCGCGACAGATGCGGCAGGAAATCAGAGTCAAGTCACGCGCACCGTAACCGTTGTTATCGTTGACACGACACCGCCCGTTATCACGCTCATCGGTGCGACTGACATGGAGATAACAACGGAGGAGGCTTTTGCGGACCCCGGGGCTACGGCCACGGATGAGACCGATGGGGCTCTCGATGTAATCGCAAGCGGCGCAGTCGGCGCTGAACCTGGTGTCTACACGATCACCTATACAGCGACCGACTCAGCGGGCAATTCGAGCCAGCTAACCCGACAAGTGACCGTTGTGGTGATGCCGTTTGACATATTTTCAGTAAGCGCTGCAAGAATCGTCGAGGAGATGTCGCTGGCACAAAAAGTGGGTCAAATGATCCAACCCGAGATCGCCTTCATTACGCCGCAGGAGATTACCGAATACGGAATTGGCAGCGTACTCAATGGGGGCGGTAGCCACCCTAATGGCGATCGGGCAGCGCTGCCGAGTGAATGGTTGAACTTTGCAAGGACATTGCGAACAGCCTCTCTTGAAACCTCCTCAAATAGCCTCGGCGTTCCGCTTATTTGGGGTACCGATGCGGTTCACGGTCACAATAATGTCAGAGGTGCAACCATCTTTCCTCACAACATCGGTCTGGGGGCCATTAACGATCCTGAACTGATTCGCCAGATTGCGTCTGCGACAGCCCGCGAGGTCGCCGCAACTGGTATTGACTGGACGTTTGCACCAACACTCGCGCAAGCCAAGGACTACCGCTGGGGGCGAACATACGAAAGTTATTCCGATGATCCCACGCTCGTAGAGGCTTATGGGCGCGCCATGGTCGAAGGTATCCAAGGTGAGGGATTAGCTGCAACGGCAAAACATTTTATCGGCGACGGCGGTACCACGGCAGGGCGCGATCAAGGCAACACTCCACTCGAGACGAGTGACCTACTGGCTCAGCATGGCTCGGGGTATACGGGCGCACTCGACGCAGCGGTTGACACAGTAATGGCGACCTTTAACAGCATCAACGGTCAAAAAGTTCATGGTTCAAAAGATCTACTCACCGATGTCCTACGAGGCCAACTGGGCTTTGACGGCATGGTTATTTCAGATTGGAACGGCATTGGTCAGGTTCAAGGTTGCTCAGACACCAGTTGCGCACAGGCCATTAACGCGGGAATTGACATGGTCATGGTCCCTACCCAATGGCTTTCCTTTCGAAACACGCTCATCAGTCAGGTCCAGAGCAATCAAGTTCCAGAATCTAGAATTGACGAAGCCGTTACTCGTATTATTGAGCTCAAACAGAAACTCGGGCTGATCGATCGCAACTTTGATCCTGCACGTCAACCCACGGAAGTCGTCGGGAGTGCCGAGCACCGCGCCATCGCCCGTGAAGCGGTGCGTCGGTCACAGGTTCTCTTGAAGAATAATGATCAGGCGCTTCCGCTTGAGCCTCAGCAACGAATACTGCTTGTGGGCTCTGCGGCCGACAGTGTCCCTTTGCAAGCCGGCGGGTGGTCGGTAACGTGGCAAGGCACTGACACCAGTAACACTGATTTCCCCGGTGCAACTACCTTGCGAACCGCTTTCATACAGGCCACGCAAGCGGCCGGCGGTGTCATCGATTTCTCGCCCACTGGTGTGTACACAACAACGCCTGACGCCGTTGTTGTCGTTCTCAGCGAGCAACCCTATGCCGAGGGCAACGGGGATCGCCAGAATCTTGACTGGAGCGATAACGCGATTCTCCGTGAAGTCCAGCCATTACGAGATCAAGGCATTCCTGTGATTACCCTGTTTATGAGTGGCAGACCTCTCTTTGTAAATCCTGAACTCAACCTCTCAGACGCGTTTGTAGTGAGTTGGTTACCGGGGACGGAAGCTTCGGGAGTTACCGACGTCATCTTCAGCGATGCGCAAGGAAATATCCCCTATGACATGACTGGCAAATTGAGCTTTAACTGGCCCGGGGGCGCAATCAATCCGTCAAACGCTGAATCTCCGGTGGGTGCACATCTGTTCGAACGAGGCTACGGACTGAGCCTACTGGATAATGTCGATCTGCCCTTGTTAACGGAAAATCCTGACAATACACAGTCGGGTGTCGTAGAGGGGTCGAGTACAGGCGGCGGATCTGGCGGCGGTAACCCAAGTGCATCGCCGTTTTGGGTCTTTGAAAATGGTGGCTTTACGGACACCTATGATCTGGGAACACGCGCTTTTGACGCAGCGATTAATTTTGAGATTTGTGTCAACGACGACGGAGCTGCGTGCCCTAGCATCCGATGGTCGTATCTGAGCGACGAAGTACGTGGACCCGTTCTGGAAATTACGCACGAACCCTCTGCCTCTTACGCTGCCCTGTTTACCGAATCTTCAGCTGCAATCGACTTGAGCGACTATCAGTCAGGCTACTTCGTTCTAGATCTAAGACACATGGACGGTCCGAATGATTACCGCGTCAAACTTGATTGTTTTTACCCGTGCGAGTCGTCCCATATTGACCTGGTGGTAGCACCGGGCAGCGACTGGCAGACGATTAAAGTCCCTGTCTCGGCATTCACCTCGACAGGGCTTTCAATTTCGAC
>DGPO01000015.1:15803-15976 GCA_002390485.1 Halieaceae bacterium UBA4438
CCGATTAAACTCGCGGCCAACAGCAAAGTGATCGTTGCCAGCAAGGCGCCGCCCGCAGGATTCTTTTCCTTTCCCCCTGTCCTACGTGCGCAACACGCTGAAGTTGCAACCGTATTAACGACGATTTTTGACGCAAGCGCTTAGGCGAGACCGCCCATCAAGACGTACTTAAT
>DGPO01000118.1:0-2493 GCA_002390485.1 Halieaceae bacterium UBA4438
TAGAGCGCCTGATGCCCGCTGACTTTTTGGGTTTATCGCCCGGATGCAGCACGTATGCCTTGTTAACCAACGAAGACGGCGGAGTGCGAGACGACCTTATCGTCACTCACCTAGGTGGCGATCGATTTTTTATGGTGATCAATGCGGGCAACAAGCACGCTGACGTGGCCTACTTCAAAGCCAGCCTCCCTAGTTTGACCTTTGAACTGCACGAGGAGCGCGCGCTAATGGCGTTACAAGGTCCCTCGGCGAGGCGCGTGATGCAGCGACTCTCTGACGTTTCGTCGACACTGACCTTTATGACCGGCGCTGCGGACCGTATTGTAGGGATCGAGGCGTGGGTTACTTGTTCGGGCTACACGGGTGAGGACGGATTTGAAATATCGGTTGCAGCGGCTGATGCGGTGGTACTCATGACCGCGCTGCTTGCAGAGCCCGAGGTAGAGGCTGTCGGTTTGGGTGCGCGCGATTCACTGCGCCTTGAAGCGGGCTTATGCCTTCACGGTCACGAGCTTTCACCCACTATCACACCAATTGAGGCCGGCTTACGGTGGGCTGTATCACCCGTTCGCCGAGTCGGCGGGGTGCGCGCCGGTGGATACCCAGGCAGCGACGTTATTGACCGTCAGCTTGCAGAGGGAGTCACGCAACAGCGAGTGGGTCTAAAGGTCGAGGGTCGCCGACCCGTGCGCGCCGAGGAGTCACTTTTAGACAGTGAAGGTCGTTGCATCGGTCGCACATGTTCGGACGCCTTCGGCGCAACAGCTGGTGGACCTCTGGCAATGGGCTATGTCGAACCTGAATACGCCAATGTCGGAACAACATTGCATGTGGAGGTGCGCGGTAAGCGCCTCGACTTGGCTGTGGTTTCCTTGCCGATGGTGCCGCAGCGTTACTTCAGAGGATAGCGGGGCCGCTGGGTTTTCTCTCGACTCGCGTCAATGTGCCCAGTCGCGGTCCGCGCGAAATTGCGTTGAGAGGTAATCCATTTGATCCGCAAGTACCCGGTCCTTTGCTAAGAAGTGCCATTCGTAGGGGTTGGGTTTGAAGGGTACAGCCAGCAGTGGCATGCGCGCTTCGTCCGGTGTTAAGCAGTCTTTAAGCCAATTGCAGCGCTTACAGGCGGCGACAACGTTTTCCCATTTATCTTCGCCGCCTCTGGACGTAGGGATAACGTGATCGCGTGTGAGCTCCCCGCGCGCCTTTTGGCTCCCGCAGTAGAGGCACCGGTGGTCGTCTCGTCGAAACAACGTCCGATTGCAGAGTGGGGGAGTGAAGTGATCAAAGACTCTGCCCTGCAGTGCCACAATCGGTTGAAGGGTGATTTTTGAACGCACACCAGTCTGTCGTTGAACGCCGCCAAACACTGGGGGGAGCGGGTCCCCGACGCCGTAAATGACATCGCCTCGAGCGTAGGCAGAGATCGCTTCCTGTAGGCTAAGCCAGCCTCGTGGACGCCCTGCCACATCCAATTTTAGGATTGCTTGCATGGCCATCGCTCCCGCGTTTGACTAAAGCTAACCTGTTGCTTCGCGCAACACAACGAAACAAATCGGTTCGAGTCCGCTTCATCGCAAATTCGTTAGTGGCTGTCGCCGTTCTCATTTTATTTATTGAAGGCGACCCCTAATAATGATGTACTGCGGGCTGCGCGATAAATTATAAGAACGCGTTACTTTTTAAAGAACATCAAAAATAAGGAGCGGTAATGAAGCGGATAACCCCCAATGGATTTGGCGGCACGGTCCTGCCATTTGCACTGAGCGTGTTGACGGCGAACCTTTTGCTAGCCAACACTGCCTTGGCACAGGACGACAACAGCAACCTCGAAGAGGTCGTGATTACAGGTTCTTACATCAAGGGCTCTGGTACAGACGAGGCCTCTCCGGTCGAGGTTCTGGACAGCGACTACATTCAGAAGCAGGGCGCCTTGACCATTGGCGAACTGACTCAGAAGTTGTCGGTAAGCACCGGTGCTGAAAACAACCCCGATAGCTTTACATCGGGTTCGACTCAAGGAACCTCTAACGTAAACCTTCGCGGCTTGGGTCTTACCTCGACCTTGGTGCTGGTCAATGGCAAGCGTCAAACCATTGCGGCAGGCGTTGCAAATGATGGCTCCGTTTTTGTCGATACTGCATCGATTCCAATGGCGGCACTTGAGCGCGTTGAAATACTCAAGGAAGGTGCAACGGCGACCTACGGTTCCGACGCAGTTGCGGGTGTTGTGAACTTTATTCTTCGTGATGACTTTGAAGGCATTGAAATTTCTGCCGGCCATCAGTCAACCGAGAAAAGCTCTCAAACGACCTCTGATGTCAGTGTTCTGGCCGGTTTTGCTATGGGCGAGAAGACGAATGTCATTGTCGCAGGTAGTTTCTTACAGCAAGACCCACTGAGTTCAGCGGATCGGCCTTACACCACGATCAATGCTGCGAGTACATTAGGCCGAAGTTTTTTGAACCTAGGTGGCTTGGCTCCAGGTCTTCCGGT
>DGPO01000118.1:2506-2775 GCA_002390485.1 Halieaceae bacterium UBA4438
TTTATTGACGGTACTGGTGCCTATGCAGGCACATACGGACCCGGCGAAACCATTCCTGATGCGAATTGCGAAGCTAACGGTGGTATTTTATCCGGCGGATTCGTTCCAAGTTTAGGCGGTCAAAAGTGTGGATTCCTGTACGGGCCGCGCTTTAATTTGGTGAACGAAGAAGAGCGCACCAACGTCTACACGGCGATCACACATGAAATGGACAACGGTGTCACTGTCCGTGGTGAGTTGGGCTTTGCGAAAAACGAGGTGTTGGATAA
>DGPO01000021.1 GCA_002390485.1 Halieaceae bacterium UBA4438
GATGACGGTATAAGCTGAGTCATAAAGATGACCTGCAGATCCTCCTCGGGATCAACCCAGAATAACGTGGACGCGCGCCCACCCCAGTAAAAGTCACCCGCACCGACAGTGCAGGACGCCACTTCATCCAAGGTAGACGCAAAACCCAAACCGAATCCCACGCCTGCATTGGTGGTTTCAGAAAAAGCACCCAGGGCCATTTCTGCCAAGGACTGCCCTTGTAGTAAGTGATTAGCGGTCATTAACTCGAGCGTTCGCCGACCCAAAATCTGAGTCCCTTGGTAGCGGCCGCCCTGTCTCAACATTTCACAAAATGCCATGTAGTCGGCCGTCGTACCCACGAGACCGCCGCCGCCCGAGAAGAAGTTGCGCTTGTGCCGATAATGGCTCGTCTCGGGGTCGTCCTCGAGTAGGAGTTGCTTATCTGGCCCCCGCACATAACACGCCGCAAATCGATCAAGCTGATCATCGCTGACACGAAAACCAGTATCACGCATCCCGAGAGGGGAAAAGAGTCGCTCTTGCAGAAACTGTTCAAACGGCTGGCCCGAGATAATCTCGACCAACGCGCCACACACGTCGGTCGCTAATGAGTAACACCACTTAGAGCCGGGCTCATACAGCAGAGGAACACGCCCTAACTTGTCAGCAAATTCCATCAGGGTCTCACCGTCGCCGCGCGCCACCCCCATGTGCTGGTAAGCCGCATCAACGGGACTTTCAAGACCGGGCAACAGACCGCCGTAAGTGAGACCCGCGGTGTGACTCAAAATGTGCTGCATCGTCGGCGGCGCTTTCGGGCGTCGAGTGACCATGCTGCTGCCCTCTCCCTCCTGCCAGACGACTTGGTTACGCCAAGAGGGAATGTACCGATGCACTGGATCGCTTAATTGAAAGCGTCCCTCCTCCCACAACATCATTAAGGCCACGGAAGTAATGGGCTTAGACATTGAGTAAATGCGAAAAAGCGTATCGTCTTGCATGGGTTTATTTCGCTCACGATCCATCAGACCGTAAGACTCAAAATAGGCCGGAATCCCATGACGCGAAACCAGGACTTGGCACCCGGCAATTTTACCGGGCTCAACGTACCGTTCGCTCAAGTGCTCGCCAATTCGCGCAAGCTTTTTTGCCTCAAATCCCGCTGCGCGAGCATCAACCTCTATAGCCACTAACTATTCCTTCCCTAACAAAACACGCTCATCGTGCAATCAATACGCCATAGTGACGCGGCGCCTGCTGAAGCGCAAACCCACTTCTTTGTGCGTTCTCCACGGGTGTAATAGAGTGAACAAGCGTCACCACACTAGGAATAATAATGTCCCTCCAATTACTAATGATCGACACTCTTCGTGTTTTCCCAAAATGGTTGTTGCGCGCATTCGCAGGGCCCGCGCCAGTCATTGACGGAAATACACTCGACATGAATATGCACGTCCTCGCGACCCTGTCAGCGAAAGGCAGTACGGGCAGCGCGGCGCAATCACTTGAGGACATTCGCGACAAAGCCGCCGAGTTCACGAGCTTGAATCTGCCAACAGCGCGCGGGGTAACCGCTGAAGACACCTCGTTTGAGCTTCTTGGGAACACCCTATCCGCTCGGATTCATCGCCCACAAAACGCGTCGGGGACAATACCTGCGATCCTGTTTTTTCACCAAGGCGGCATGGTCATTATGGACCATCTGACCGACAACCACTTTTGCTCACTGTTGGCTCAACGCTGCGGTGCAGCCGTGATCGCACTCGACTATCGGCTCTGCCCCGAAAACCGGTTCCCAGCACCTATCGAAGACGCCAAGGCGCTTTGGTGCTTCGCGCAAGACAATGCCGCTGACTTGGGTATAGATCCTGCGCGGGTCGCCCTTGCGGGTGACAGTGCAGGGGGTCTAATGAGCAGTACGCTAGCCCTCATCTTGCGCGACGAGGGGGGCCAACAACCTAAAGCCCTGTGCCTCGCCTACCCCTGGGTTACGACAAACGCCCAGGACCAGCACTCCATGACCAGTTGCGCTCACACATTCCCCCTAACCCAAGAGACCATGCATTTTTTCAATGCACACGTCTTTCCCAATGACCAAAACATCGACCACGACTGGGTCAATCCACTGCGCGCCGAGACGCTAGAGGGTCTCCCTCCGACCGTGATCGGTACTGCGGGATTTGATCCTATTCGAGACCAAGGAAACGCCTTTGCTGCGCGTTTGGAACAGTCAGGCAATACGGTCATCCATCACTGCTTTACTGAGTTGACCCACAGCTATTTGATGTTTGGACGCGTAAGCAAGCGTGCCGAGGCGGCCTGCGTCAGACTGGCTGACGATCTGGCTCAACTGATGGCCATGGATCAAGAACCTACCACGTGAGGCAAAGCGCCTCCCAGTGGACGTTGCGCAGATAGACCCAGTGCGTGGGGGCGCAGTCACTTTTTTGTGCACCGCGACTGGGGGCGCTGGATAACCCATGAACCATCGCCTCACAGATAACCGTTCGTAGTGGTCAGTTAAGAACGCCGATGACCGTCCAGTGAAGTGCGTTCACTTCACTCAATGATGCCGGCAACTAGCCGATGATACGGCGCGTCAGCCACCGACTAAAGCGCATCGAAAATACGCCACTGAGTCCGTGCCACAGCCTCGACGTCGATCCCAAAACCAGGTGCAGCTTACGCGTTTGGGTTAACGAAAAAGCAGCCTCAGCAACATCACCGGGCTCCATCGTGATCTTCATATTCTCAGTGTGACGAGGGTCTAATGATTGACCCATTGCCGTATTGATCACAGGCGGTTTGACACAAGTCACAAAAATATCGTCGTCTTCCCACTCGATATTGAGTGCCTGTGTGAGTCCGTCGACGTAAAATTTTGTGGCGCTGTAAACCGCAAGCAAGGGTATTCCGTGGATGCTCGACACCGAACACAAATTAATGACCATCGCCCCTGACGTTGCCTTAAGGAGTGGGAAGGCCGCGTAAGAGACCAGTGTCAAACCCGTCACATTGACATCGACCATCGCACGAATTTGTGCCTCTGAGTGGTTCGTCAACTCGCCAGCCGTCAGCACCCCCGCATTGTTTACCAAAACATCGAGGCGCCCTGCTGTGGCTTCGGAAAAATACGCGAGTGCCGCATCGACGGACGCTTTGTCTCTTACATCGCAGTGTCCTGCAATCGCATGCGTAAACTCAGACTCGCCCAAGAGCTCGTGGCACCGAGCGTCATTAATATCAAAGAGCCCAACACGATAGCCCGCCTGCGCAAATCGGCGGGCAATGGCCAGTCCGATGCCCTGAGCGGCACCCGTCACAAACGCTGTCTTCATTTCACGCTCCTTTTAGGCCAGCACTCGCCTCTCAACGTGAGTTGGCTACACTACAAATGGCTTAAACACGGGCGAAAAACCGCGCAGTTTGTACTTTCATCTACCCGTGAAAGACTTGATACTGGTTAACGCAGCACACAACGTATAACAACATAAAAGTGGATACTATGGCATGGCCGCGACTGGGCAACTCGATTCCCGCCCGACGACAACCTTTACGCAAACTCATCGGTAGGACAGTGTTAAAGGCGCTGGGCTGGAAGCTCGAAGGTGCGCTTCCCGATGAGCCCAAATTTATTGTCGTTGCTTTGCCTCACAGCTCCAATCTTGATTTCGTGCTTGCACTGTCCGTCATTTGGGGCTGGGGGCTAAAAGTGAACTTCATGGCAAAACACACGCTTTTTAAGTTCCCGCAGGGCCTGTTCTTTAAAAGTGTTGGGGGTATCCCTGTCGACAGGCGCTCTTCGCAAGGCCTGGTGGGCAGACTGACCGAGGAATTTACCCGCCGAAAACAGCTCATTCTTGGAATTGCGCCAGAGGGCTCACGCAATACCGACGGCAGTCTCAAAGAAGGCTTTGCACGTATTGCACAAGCCGCTCGTGTGCCCGTACTTCCCGCGATTATCAACCACCAACAGCGGACTATCCGGATCGGCGAAGTGATCAAGGAAGTGTCAGATATTGCAGGCGTGATCGCATCGGTCAAAGAGCAAGCGCTCACCGGTGCTCGAAGGGCACCCTTTAAGCTCTGAACTGAACACGCTCAGTACGTTCGTGCTGACCGGCTTCTCGCGCTACCCTTCTGGTTCTATTTACCTGCATCATCTGGTTCTATTTACCTGCATGATTAGTCACTCATAGACGACAAGGAGCGTAGCGTATGAACAAGGTCTGCCTCATTATTGGAGCTGGAGCCGGAATTGGTGGAACCGTCGGGGCGAAGTTTGCAGCCCACGGCTATCACGCAGCTTTAGCACGACGAAGTGACACAGCCGGTCTCGACAACTTGGTCAGTGAGATCGTCGCCCGCGGTGACTCAGCCTCAGGGCACCTTCTCAATGCGACCGAAGAAGGTGCGATCGAGAAACTCGTCGAAGAGGTTGAACAGCTGGGCCCGATCGACGTTGTTCTCTTCAATCTAGGCGCCCAAATTGGCAATCGCGCGCTCGAGCAAACGGCACTAAAAACCTTTGAGCTTGGATGGAAAATGGCCTGTTTCGGGCTATTTAGACTGGCGAAAGCCGTCCTCCCTGCCATGGAAGCGCGTGGCCGCGGCACCATTTTAGTGACTTCAGCAACCGCTGCCGTTCGAGGCAATGCAGGCCAACACTCACACGCAGCCGCCATGGGCGGTCGACGCATGCTTTGCCAAACACTCAATGCAGAGTACGCACCTAAGGGAATTCATGTGGCGCACATTATCGTTGATGGCGCGGTCGATGCACCGGACACGCTCGGCAAGATGCTCGGTCCCGAAATGTTTGAACAATTGAGGGACGCCCGAGGTAAAGAAAAAGACGGCTTGCTGTTGCCCGCAGAAATAGCCGAAACCTATTACCACCTTGCACATCAACACCGTTCCGCATGGACCCATGAACTCGACCTTAGGGCCTACTCAGATTTGGCATGGTGGAATAACGCGCCTTGACCTACTATCAGGGGTCGATAACGCGATAAGGAGCCCAGATATGACACTTTCCGTGACGCCCTCAGGGCGCGCCTGCGGTGCCCGCATCGAAGGTGTTGATCTCACAGGTGAGCTCAGCAGTGACCAAGTTGCTCAGCTGCGTGCAATATGGCTCGAGCACAAGGTCGTCGCTTTTCCTAATCAGCCACTGAGTCCACATGACCTTGAGCGCGTCGCTCAATACTTCGGTCCCATCGGCGAAGACCCCTTTTTCGGCCACATTGAGGGTTTCCCCAACATTTGCGCGATTCAGCGCGATGCTGACGAGAAGACGCCCATATTTGCCGAAATATTTCATACCGACTGGAGTTTTATGCCCGTACCACCGGCCGGTACGGCGCTGTTTAGCATCACCATTCCACCGCATGGCGGGGACACCTTGTTTGCCGATCAAGTAAAGGCCTACGAGGACATGCCTGAAGGCCTGAGAGCAAAGGTTGACGGGGTAACGGCGGTGCACTCAGCAGCGCTCGGCTACGCACCCGATGGCGCTTACGGTGAAGGCGACCAGGAATTGGGCCGAAGCATGCAGATCAAACCCAGTGAAAAAGCCCGGGAGACTTATCCACACCCACTCGTAAGAGCACACCACGAGACGGGCGCGAGAGCGCTGTACTCCTCTGCGGCCTATATTCAGACGCTAGAGGGTCACTCGACAGAGGAGTCGCAAGCACTCCTCATGGAGCTCTACGCCCACCAGACACAAGAGAAGTTTCAATACCGTCACCAATGGGAAAAAGACATGCTCGTGATTTGGGATAACCGATCACTTCTTCACTCGGCGACGGGCGGCTTTGACGGCTACGACCGGCTCCTGCACCGAGTCACGATCGCGGATACTCAATGGTGATCGGTCGATGGCACACTCGGCTTTAGTGATGAACAATCATCGCCTTCCTGAGAGTCTTCTGGACGATATTGCTCTCGCCATTAAGACGCAGACCAGCATCCCTCCGCTGCCCAAGGGCATCACTGTCGAGGACGCCTATTTGGCATTGCCCCATCTGGTGAAACGCGTCACTCACGATCGACCTGGAGGCCTTAAGGCCGGGGTTACCAACACCGATATTCAAGCCTTCCTCGGCCTGGATGAAGCGCTGCTTGGCATGCTGTATGACGCCAGTGCGGCAAGCGACGGTCTGGTCCTACCCTTTGTCAAAGGACGAAAAATCGAGTGTGAAATGGGAATTCGTTTAAACGCCGACGGCTCCCCCCTCGCTGTCGGACCCGCTGTTGAGTTGGTCAACCTCGACTTTTCAGTACCCGAAGACCTCACGGCCGGCAATCTGGTCCTGTGCAATATGGGCACTGATCGCTTTATCTTAGGAAACATGAAGCCTTGGGATCAGTTTGATTTTAGCCTACTTACGGAAGTGGAAATAACGGTCATCCATGACGGTAAAACACGGCTCACCACTTCACCGCTTGACTCATTAGGAGGTCCCCAGAGCGCCCTCGATTGGTGTGTCAGCAAAAGTGCGATGCTTAAGTTGCCCATCACGCAAAACTGCGTGCTCCTGACCGGTACTTGTGGCGCAGCCCTTCCCGGGGAACCGGGTCACTATGAAGTGAACTACGGCGCGCTCGGCTCAATCAGATTCAGCATCACAGACGCCTAACATCGCGTCTAACACCCAAAAAAGGAAGCCCCATGACCATTGCGTCGGTAACTCAAATCTTGCAGCGACCCGCTCAACAGCGCGCTCAACAGTCCTCGCAACAACACTCGCAACAAGACTCGCAACGAATCTCTCCGTATTTTTTGCCGCGGATCGCTCGAGTCATGATCGCCGCCGGCGTTGCTTTTTTAGTCGGCTGCGGAAACAGCACAACGCCAACTGCCGACGTCTCAACCTATACCGCAACGATCGTAAAAACCGACTATGGCATTCCCCACATCACGGCAAATTCATGGGGATCTCTCGGATTCGGTGAAGCCTACAGTGCGGCAGAAGACCATGTCTGCAACATCGCTTTAGCACTCGTGCAGTCACGCGGCGAAAGTGCGGCGGCTTTTGGTCCCGGGCGTAACAATCGTAATACGTCGCGAGATATCGTTGTTAAGGCCCTTGGTATTCCTGAACGCGCAACAGCGGCACTTGAGGCACAAGAGCCGGATATTCGCGAATGGATCGAGGGGTATACCGCAGGGTACAACCAATTTCTCGAGGAAAAGGCAGGCAACCACGGCTCCTGGTGCAAGGATGAGGACTGGGTCAGACCGGTGACTACCTCGGAAGTGATGGCGCAGTACGTGACGTTGGTGTACACGCTACCTCGTATATCAGGCGCACTGGTTGCAGCCCAGCCTCCTCAAGGTGCCGCCCCCGAAGAGGATCAGATCGCCAAGGCAATCAATGCCGCACCGACTGTCGAAGCCACACTCAGTGACATGAAGCTTCGCGATATGGGGTCCAACGCATGGGCCATTGCCGCGAAACGCTCCGAAAATGGCCGCGGGTTGTTACTCGCAAACCCACATTACCCTTGGTACGGCATCGCACGTTTTTGGGAAAAGCATCTCACCATTCCCGGTAAGTACAATGCTTACGGTGCAGGCTTGATTGGCACACCGGGCGTTGCCGTTGGCTTTAATCAGAACGTCGGGTGGTCACATACTGTGTCTAACTCTAAACGAACTGTGATCTATCAGCTGACGCTAAACCCCAACGACCCGACTCAATACCGATGGCAGGACGGTTGGCGCGCGCTCACGAACGTGGCGGTGTCGGTCGATGTCAAAACGGACACGGGCATCGTTACAAAATCTCACACCATCTGGTCGTCGCACCACGGTCCCCTGTTAGCGCTGCCAGGACTCAGTGACAACCCTTTGACGGCGTACGCAGTCCGCGACGCAAATCAAGACAACATTCACACGTTTGCGCAATGGAAGGCCATGGGTAGCGCCCAAAATATGGACGACTTCATCGACGCACATCGCACCTACAATGCTATGCCTTGGGTCAACACGATTGCCGCCTCAGCTGACGGCCGTGCGGTCTACATCGACAACTCAAACGTCGGCGCTCTGAGCACCGACGCTATTATGGGCTGGCGCGACACTCTGAAAGCCGTCCCAAAACTTCAGTATCTGTTTTTATCGAAGGGACTCGTGATTTTAGATGGCAGTAAAGCGGCAAATGATTGGCTCGAGACCACCTCTCCCGTGGCCAATACCGAACCCTTTGAGCGGCGTCCGTTGATTGAGAGCGAACAGTTCGTATTCAATGCCAACGACAGCTACTGGCTAAGCGATCCTGCGCGCCCGGCAGAGTCGCTCTCCCCACTTTACGGCCCGACGCTGACCCCTCGATCCGTTCGAACGCGGATGAACATTGAGCTTCTCAAACCAAACAGCGCATTTAATTACGCCGGTGGCGACAACAAATTCAGTCGTGCGGAAATTCAAGACGCGCTTTTTGGCAATGACAGCCTGACAGCTCACCTGTTACTGCCCGAGCTTTTATCGGCCTGCCAGAGCGCACCCGCGCGTGAAGTCGCCGGCAGGGTCATTGATCTCACCGCGGCCTGCACGGTCCTAAAAGGCTGGGATCGTAGGTTCAATCGGGAGTCACGCGGCGCAGTTCTGTTTCGGGAGTGGCTCACGCGCTATCCCTACGATGAGACCTACCTGGGCAAATCACTCTTTAAAGTCCCGTTTAATCCCACGGAGCCTGCCGACACGCCAAGGGGATTAGCGGATGAGTCGCTCGCGCTCGACCGCCTTGCCGAAGCAGCCGATGTCCTCAATACAGCAGGCATCGCCCTTGATGTTCCCTTGGGCGACTTACAGGTGGCACATCGCGATGAGCGTGACTACCCGATTCACGGTGGTAATGGCTACGAAGGTATTGCCAATATTCAAGGCACGACCACACGCACTGACAACCCAACTGAAACACCAATTTTTACCGGCAGCGAACACTTCGTGGGCGACAGTAAAAGTCTGTCAACATCAGGCTACAACGTAGTGCACGGCTCGAGTTTCATTATGGCGCTGGCTTGGGGCGAGGCAGGCCCTGAAGCTGAGGCGATTCTGTCTTATTCACAGTCCGGCGACCCGGCCTCACCGCATTTCGATGATCAAACGAAACTCTATGCCGAAAAACAGTGGCGGCCCATCGTATTCAACAAAAACGACATTGAACAACGCGCAATTTCGCAACGCGTTCTCAAATCGGGGTTTTAAGGAATAGCCCGCAGCGTGCGGGCTCTTATTAATCCGGCGCCTTCGCTAAGTCGTCTCGAATATAGCGCGAGGCCAGTAAGTAGAAGATTCCTGAGATAAACATGGCGCTCGGAATAATGTACATCATTGCATAGCCGAGCGAATCGACACCGTGCTGGTCAGCAAGCGTGTCACTCAGCAGTCCGATTGACGTGGGCCCCAAACCCAAACCGATCATGTTCAGTATGAAGAACAGAAGCGCTGAAGACACAGCTCGCATCTTGAGTCCGACCATACTGTGGACACACGCAATCGTCGCACCGAGGTACGCGTTAGATAAAATGGCGGGCACGATTAGCAGCAGGAGCGCCGTGTAAGGGCTGTCGACCAGAAACATACTGATCTGAAATGGAATAGAGATTGCGCAAGCACATACCGCCACCCACATATACCAACGCTTGTCGCGCTTACCGAGCTTGTCCGCTAAGACGCCCGAGCTGAATACACCGATCGCGCCACCAACGCCAATGATGAGGGCGAGCCACGTGCCCAGCTCACCGGTCGGCATTTGATGGGTTCTGATCATGAATGACGCAATCCAATTCGAACTGCTGTAGCCGGCAAAGGCGTTCATCGCAGCACCCAGCGCCATCAACATGAACGATGGCCTACTCAGTAGCAGTTTGAACACGCTGAGCATCGAAGGGTTTTCACCCGCGGACGCACGATTTTCGGTGAGACCTCGAATGGGCTCAGGAACGGTGAGCTTGAGCACAATGGCAATCAAGACGCCGGGGACACCGACAACAAAAAAAGCGACACGCCAGCCGAAAAACTCGTTCAGCCAGCCACCAAACAAGAAACCAAATAAGATACCAATGCTGATTCCAGTCGAGTAAAAACCGATTGCGCTCGCCCGCTTCTCGGGCGGAAAAATATCGGAAATCATCGAATGAGACGGGGGGCTGCCGCCCGCCTCGCCAATGCCTACACCGACACGAGCTGCAAGCAATTGCCCATAGTTTTGCGCCATGCCACTCAGCGCTGTCATGCCGCTCCAGACAGTGAGTGAAACGGCGACAATATTTCGTCGATTACTTCTGTCTGCCAGGCTCGCAATGGGTAATCCAGCGAACGTGTAAAACACAGCAAACGCAAACCCAGTTAGCAAGCCCAGCTGCGCATCACTGAGCATGAGATCGGCTTTTATCGACTCCTGAAGAATCGATAAGAGCTGTCGATCGATGAAGTTGATGCTGTAGACAAGAGTCAGAATACACAGCGCGTAATAGCCTGTGCGCGACGAGGCATACGGATTATTGACGGTCTGCGCCGCCGAGCTTGAGTCAGTCATGAGTTACCACTATTTGAATTATTTAAGGTGATGAGTGCGAATCAACCACCCACCGCTTTTTAACCTACACGACACGGGAGCGCAGGCAAAGGACTCTCTTATAAAAGCAGTCGTCATCGCCGAATAGGACGACCCTCTCAACACGCTGTCGCTTGCTGCAGTGGCAGGAAACGCGCCTGACAGAAGGATGCATAAGCAACGGACGAATCAGCCGTTACGACGAAGCCGCTTAAACAGGGGGTAGCCCGCGACCAGGAGGGCGGCAGCTGCCAGTAACCCAGTCGGGTACTGCACGGCGGTGTAAATGACCGTCCACCCCGTGATTATCAAAAATACAATGGCTGGCACAGGGTACAGCGGCATATGAAAGGTCGACTGCGCGCCACTGTGCGCACGTCTTCGTCGCGCTCGACTGACAAACACCGCCATGACCGTAAACAGCGTATTGGCGGCCATGACCAAGCCTGCAAACAAAAGGATTTGCTCAAACGTCGACGTCCAAAGAAAGAACAGCGCGATCAGCCCCATGAACACAATAGCGTTAGCAGGGAGGCCGCCCGCGTTTTTTTGTCCGAGCCAGTCCAGACCCGGGTAGTCCTCGCCGAGCCGCTGTAATGCACGAGGACCGGCCATGATCATGGCGCTAACGGTTGAAATCAAAATACCCGACAACAAAAGTGATACCACAAAGGCACCCCCCTCCCCCAGGACCGCGTCCGCCACAATGTAGGCAATTTCAATCTCCCCGCTGAGCGATGAAACCGACGCAGACGTCAGAAACACCGCGTTGAGGAGTACATAAATCATCGTCACTACTGCGCAACCCACTATCAGTGCTCGGGGAAGATCGCGCTGAGGGCTCTCAAGCTCTCCCAAAATGTAGGTGGCGGCATTCCAACCGGAGTAAGCATAGGTCACGTAAATCAAAGCAACTGCGCCTGGTCCAGAAAACACCTCGGTAACGTCAACCAGTGAGGCTGGGCTTAACTGCTCTGCAAAACCGCTTCCCAAGAATAAGGCGGTGATAATAAAAAGAACGATTAATAAGAGCTTAAACAGAGTGAGTACGTACTGTCCGTTGGCGCTCTCTCGGTAGGTTCGAGTGTGAACCGTAACCATGACGAGAATCAGTGCTGTCGCACTCAGCCGTGGCGGTATGTCAGGAAGCGCCGTGGCTAAGTACACACCAAACGTCAGCGAGGCCAAGGCAATGGGGGCGGCAAATCCGACCGTCGCGGACACGCCACCCGATAAAAATCCGGCATAGGGGTGAACTAACTCGGTGAGGAAGTGATACTCACCCCCTGAACCCGTGTGATGTGCACCCAACTCCGCGTAGCACAATGCGCCACACAACGCGCAGAGGCCACCCAAGACCCAGAGCCACAGAATCGCACCGGTCGATTCTATGGCTAAAAGCTGAAAGCCAAGGGACGTAAATACACCCGTGCCGATCATATTGGCGATCACCACAGCCGTTGCGACTTTTACTGAGTACCCCTGCATCACATGCCCTCTTGCTACCCCTTAACCTTCAGGGTCTCGCTGGAGCATAAAGGACAGAGTAAACTGGTGGCTACTGCCAGGGGATTAACAGTGCGAATAGGGCTTCTCTACAACCGCGATATTTACGCCAACGTCGCTCTCAATGCGCTGTTACCCGGTCTCTCTAAACACCACGAACTCGCTCTGTTTTACTCGGAGCGCGTCGGTGTGGCAAAACAACGCGATCCGCGACTCGACGCCCTGATCATAAAAGAAACCTGTTTTATGCCGCCCTCAGGGCACACTTTTGCCGAACTCGCTTACCAAGCCCAGTCTCCGGAGATCGGCGTTACAAATATCAACACAGATCAGCACAACCTCATTGAAGACTTTGAGCCCGACCTACTGGTCAGCATCCGGTTCGGCCAGATTCTGCATGAGCAAACCATTCAACTTGCCCGACTTGGCGTCATTAATCTTCACTCCGGCCTGCTGCCCGAGTACAAAGGGGTTATGGCGAGCTTTTGGTCAATGATGAACAGCGAAAAGAACCTGGGAACAACGCTTCACTGGGTGACTAACCGAAAGATCGATACGGGCCATGTGATTTCAACAAGAAGTCAGCGCGTACAAACCGATCTCTCATACATGAATCAGGTGCTGTCACTGTACGGGCCCGGTGTCGAGCAAATCAGAGACGCCATTGAGAATATCGAGCGCTTGGCTGTGACACCCCGTCCTGACTTACCAAGAGGCCGTTACTACAGCTTTCCATCGACCAAGGAAATTGACCGCTTTGAAAGTGCAGGCTGGCATCTTTTTTAAAGCGGCCGCCCATCCGGAAGAGGCGCCGCTCCCAAAGCACGTCTTTTTTATTAGCGGCCATCAGGGTCATACTGCG
>DGPO01000068.1 GCA_002390485.1 Halieaceae bacterium UBA4438
AAAAGGGACACTCTCTGAAAAAGGAACTCTCTCTACAAAAAGGGCTCGCTCTAAAAAAGGGGCTTTCTCTACGACACAGACTCTTTGGTTCTGGGCAGGCCATAACCTATGCGACAATACACCCATGAGCAATACAGTGAACGAGAGTATTTACAGCCCTTGGCGCTTCAATACCGCACCTTGTATGGACTGGTCCGATCGGCATTGCCGCTATTTTTGGCGACTCATGACGCGACATACGCGTGTCTACACAGAAATGGTAACGACTGGCGCACTGATACACGGCGACCGTGAACGACACCTTCGATTTAATGACGAAGAACACCCCGTCGCGCTCCAGTTAGGTGGCTCCTCACCCGAGGACCTTGCTGTTGCGGCAAAAATGGGCGAAGAGGCCGGTTATGACGAGATCAACCTTAACTGCGGGTGTCCGTCTGATCGGGTTCAAAACGGCACATTCGGCGCCTGCTTAATGCGTCAGCCGCTGCGAGTACGTGAGTGTGTCGCCGCGATGAATGACGCGGTATCGGTTCCAGTAACCGTCAAGCACCGCCTTGGAGTCGATGACGATAACAGCTACGACATAATCAGAGACTTTGTCGGTACCGTCGCGCAAGGCGGCAGCCAAGTGTTTATCGTCCATTCGCGAAACGCTTGGCTGCAGGGCCTGTCGCCGAAGGAGAATCGGGAGGTCCCCCCACTCAAGTACGACTGGGTCTATCAACTTAAACGCGACTTCCCCGATCTTACCGTTGTCATTAACGGGGGTATTACATCGCTCGAGGCCTGTGCTGAGCACCTAAACCACGTCGACGGTGTCATGTTAGGGCGCGAAGCCTATCAAAATCCCTGGTTATTGAGTCAGGTCGACCACCAGCTCTTCGGGGCCGAGGCGCCGTCAATGAGTCGGTCTGAGCTTGCAAACGCCTTGCTACCCTACCTTGAAGAAACGTTGTCCAAGGGGGGTCGCATCAACCACGTGCTCCGGCATGTTCTCGGGCTTTATCAACGTCAACCCGGGGGCAAAGTGTTTAGACGCCTTTTGAGCGAAGGAATGCATCGAGAGGGAGCTGATACTGAACTTTTCCGATCTGCAGTTGCTCACACGGAACAAATGATCGAGCGCCGCAGCGCTTAAAAGTCCTCGTCCCACTCATCGTCTTCAAAGTCAGAGAAGGTGTCGACCACGACACCGTCGTTCACCTGGGCTTCACGATTTTGCAGATAAGCGTCGCGAATAAAGACATAACGATCGCCCGTTATCAGCTCTTCCGCCTCCAGTAAGTCAGCGCGATACTCAAGCACGCGCAAGCCCCGAGTGCCCCAGGTAATCGCATCATCGTCAAACAAATAGTCGTTGGCGGACATAAAACTGTCCGTAAGGTCACCAAACCCCGACCGGAAGGTTCTGGGGCCCAGAAACGGCAGCATGACGTAGGGTCCCTCGGGAGTCCCCCACCGCGCCAACGTGTGGCCGAAATCAGTCTCGTAACGCTCGATCCCCATATCAGTCGCGACGTCAATCGTGCCCAAAATGCCCAGTGTCGAGTTGACGAGTACCCGCCCAGTATTTTTGACCGCAGGGACGGGTCGCCCTTGGAGAAGTGCATTGAGCGCCGCATTCACGTCAGACAAATTTTCATAGGCATTCACAAAGCCCTGCCGAATCGGACGCGGCACCGCACTGTCATAAGCGACCGCAATTGGGCGCAGGAACACCTTATCGGCGGCGTCGTTGAATTTTAAAATATCTCGATTGAGAGATTCAAAGGGGTCGTCATTCGCATTCGCCAAAGCGGCAGGCAGCAAAGAGCCCACAACCAGTGACATGCAACAAAACGATTTTAAAAAACTTTGCACCAATGAAACCCTCCTGCAACCCTCAACCGCACTTTATCAAAAAAAACAGCGCATTTAACGTGGATTATTCGTCATCCATTGCTCAACGGATTGCCACTGCTGATCGAGACGTTTGGCAGATACGGGCAGTTTAGTGCCTAACTGCTGAGCGAAGAGCGAGACTCTAAACTCCTCGAGCATCCAGCGAAATTGGACCGCTTCAGGTGATAGCACCTCCAGACCTGGATAATCTCGTCTTCCCTTCGCTAAACGCTCCAGCTGCAGCGCGAGCATGGCCATCGACTTTTCGTCTTTACTGCCCTGAGCCGACAACCGCTCAGCTCGATTGAGCAAGGCCTTGAGGTAACGCGGATAGTAAGAGAGGTACTGTGTGGGCGTCTCAACGAGGCGCTTTGCCTCAAAGAGCGCTTGCAGCTGCGCGGTCATGTCGGCACGCGAGGCTGCGTATTCACTCACTTTATAACGGGCCAGTGTCGCACTCGCTTGAGCCGCTGTTTTCACAGCGACCATCAAGTGATTGCCCATCTCAAGTACATGCGGTACCCATTGAGCGGTCACAACGCGCTGAGCCTCGGCAAACTGTTCAGGTGAGCGCGGCAGCGCCCTCCCTTCCAAAAGCCTCCAGAGCCCACCCTCGATAAGCGCATCGATCAACGGCTCTCGCTCAAGACGTGCACCCGCCAAGGAAAGCGTTGCCGCATTGTCGACAAACAATTGTTTCTTCAGGTATTTCGCCGTCTTTAAATCACTCTGTAATAGCAGTCCCGCGACGCCCAATCGGTGCTGACGATCCGCCTCTGACGGATAATCCAACAGCCGGATCGCCAGTTGCCCTGACCCCTCTTTAATCACAGCAGGATAAGCGAGGACCTCAGTGCCCGCAGACTTTCCTCGCCATTCAGTCGGCAGTGTTTGAAAATCCCACCGCGTCACGTTGACGCGCTCCAGATTATTGCGGGTGGTCACGACCTCGACGGGTGACTCCGTTCTAAACTGTGCGACTAAGGTCTTGAGGTCACGTCCTTCCGCAAGCACCTTCTTTCGATCGTCAACGACTCGAATGTTCATCTGATAAAACGGCTCTAAAGCAACTTGCTCCCAGTCTCTAAGCGACACAGAAACACCGCGTAGCACCTTAATTTCTCGACTGAGCGCCTGCGATAACGGCTCGTCGTTTGTGATGAGCCGCTCCAGCAATGCATCCGCCACATCGGGTGCAGGCACTAACTGTTTTCGCAAGGGCTTGGGAAGCGCTTTAATCAGGGCAATCAATTTGTCCCTCAACAGCCCAGGAACCAACCACTCAAATAGATAACGCGGTGCACGGTTTAAAAGCGCACGTGGAATAATGACGCTCACGCCATCTTGTTGACCACCCGGCTCAAATTGATACACCAGCTGGAAGCTCACGCCCTTGCTGTCCAACGTTTTGGGGAATTGCGCCTCAACCTCGCCGCCCGGGTCTCGGGTAAGCACTTGCTCACGCTTCATCCGCAGGCTGCTGTCCGCCGTGCCATCGCGTCGAAGCCACTTATCCAAGGCGACCGCACTGGCACAATCCTCGGGTAGCCTCTCGTCGTAAAAGCGAACCATTGATTCATCATCAACCAATAGATCGCGCCGACGTACCCGAGACTCAAGCGCCATGACCTCGCTGACCAGCGTTTGGTTGTGTTTAAGAAACCCTGGAGCCTGCCGGAAATTATTCGACACCAATCCGTCACGGATCATAATCTCGCGCGACGTCTTCTGATCAATACTGGCATAGTGCACCCGCTGCCCGTCACTGACCGTCAGTCCAAAAAGCGAAACTCGCTCCTTCGCCATCACTCGTCCTGACCGAGCACTCCACGCGGGCTCGTAGTGGTGTCGCTTGAGCAGCAGCGGATTAGTCTCCAATAACCACTCGGGCTCAATAGCCGCACACTGGCGGGCAAACACTTGTGACGTCTCCACCAGCTCTGCGGCCATCAACCACTTCGGTGGCTTTTTATACTGGCTGGAGGCCGGAAAGACCTGCGCCTTCCGGTTGCGCGCGGCATTGAATCGTCGCCCCTCATCCTGCTGGGCAACGTTGCCTAACAACCCGGTCAGCAGCGCGCGATGAATAGCGGCGTATTGCTCATCATCCGCTTTCATAGGCGCAACTCGAAAGTTCATCTGACGGCACGAGATGACAAGTTGATAGTGAACTTCGCGCCACTCTCGAACCCGCAGATACGATAAAAACTCGCGCTCGCACAATTTCCTCAACTGATTTTGAGTCAGTGCCTGACGCTGCTCCTCGAGGTAGCGCCACAAATTTAGCCAAGCCATAAAATCGGAGCGACTGTCGTTGAAACGCGCATGTTGTTGATCTGACTGCGCCCGCTTCTCTGATGGTCGCTCACGTGGGTCTTGTACCGACAGCGCACTGACGATGACTAAACCCTCGTTGAGACAATCGCGACTCGCAGCGTCAAGCAAAATACGGCCAAGCTTAGGGTCAACCGGAAGTTTCGCCATGGCTCTACCGATGGGTGTGAGTTTCGCATGGGCATCGACTGCACCCAGTTCGGTCAACAACCGAAATCCATCACGAACCATCTTGGCGTCTGGAGGATCCACAAAGGGGAACTTGCGCACATCGCCAAGACCGAGCTCCAACATGCGAAGAATGACCGATGCAAGATGCGTCCGCAGTATCTCTGCGTCGGTAAACTCGGGGCGAGCAAGGAAGTCCTCCTCAGAGTAAAGGCGAAAACACACACCCTCAGCGACACGTCCACAACGCCCCTTTCGCTGATTTGCGCTTGCTTGGGAAATCGACTCAATCGGGAGTCTCTGTAAGCCTGAGCGATGACTGTAACGGCTAATGCGCGCATCACCCGGATCGATCACGTAACGTATTCCCGGCACGGTGAGCGACGTTTCAGCAACATTAGTGGCAAGGACGACGCGCAGGCCCCGCCCCGATGGATTAAATACGCGATTTTGCTCAGCGTTACTCAACCGCGCATAAAGCGG
>DGPO01000043.1:0-8708 GCA_002390485.1 Halieaceae bacterium UBA4438
CTAAACAGCGGCTATCTGAATTCGCCAAGGCCCGCTACACTCACGGCTAATCACGCCGAGACGCATACGAGAAATCCATGGCGACCTATGTAGTGGGAGACATACAAGGCTGTTTCAAGCCGTTTCAACAGCTGTTGAAGCGTGTCGATTTCAATCCCGATAAGGACGTTATCTGGAGCGTCGGCGACCTCATTAACCGCGGCCCCGATAATCTCGAGACCCTGCGCTGGTTTTATGACCGACGCGACAACGTGGTCACCGTGCTGGGGAATCATGAACTGCACTTAATGGCCGTGTCATCTGGCGTTCGTAAGATCAATAAGTCTGATAATTTTGACGATATTCTCGATGCTCAGGACCGAGACAAGCTGATCGGCTGGCTACACCACCGGCCACTGATCCACTGTGAGCACAACGTGACCATGGTTCACGCCGGCATTCCGCCCATGTGGACAGTGGGTGACGCCGTCGACAGAGCCGAGGAAGTTGAGCGGGTACTGCGCAGCGCTGCCTGCACCGAATTCTTTGGCGCCATGTACGGCAACGAACCCATCGTCTGGCGTGATGATCTCTCGGGAATGGCCCGCCTCAGGGTGATTACCAATTATTTAACACGAATGCGCTACTGCACCAAAAAGGGCAAGCTCGACCTCATTAATAAGGGCCCAACTCCCGTCACAAACGCCCTCAAAGGGAAAAAAGTGGCGCCGTGGTTCACCTACAGCGAGCGGCTCACCAAAAATGACACCATTATTTTCGGTCACTGGGCCTCGATTGACGGGATCACTGACTCAACCAACACCATCGGACTGGATACCGGCTGCGTTTGGGGTAATGAAATGACATTTTTGGAATTAGAAACCCGTCGCTTGTACCGATGTCGATGCTCATGAGTGATTTATCGCTCGGCCCGGGCACTCAAATCTACCGCGTGGGTGGCGCGGTCAGGGACACGCTACTGAGCCAACCCTTTCATGAGACGGACTGGGTCGTTGTGGGCTCCACAGCTGGCGCCCTCAAAGAGGCCGGATTTAAACAGGTGGGCAGCGACTTCCCGGTATTTCTGCACCCAGTCACACGTGAGGAGTACGCGCTTGCGCGCACAGAGCGCAAATCGGGCCCGGGTTACCATGGATTCACGGTCTTTGCAGATCCCAATGTGACCCTTGAAGAGGACCTGCAGCGACGAGACCTGACCATCAATGCCATGGCAATGGATGCGAGCGGCAGGCTGATAGACCCCTATGGAGGGCAGCGTGATCTCGATGAAAAAGTACTGCGCCATGTCTCTGATAGTTTTTCAGAAGATCCCTTGCGTGTGCTTCGCGTCTGTCGATTTGCGGCGCGCTATGAGCACTTAGGCTTCTCGGTCGCCACCGAGACCTTCGAATTGATGCGTGCGATTGTTGCCGACGGGGGATTGCAGGAGCTGGCGGCAAACCGCATATGGCGCGAAACAGAGCGCGCGCTTGAAGAACAAACGCCTGAGCGATATTTTGCCCTGCTGTCAGCGCTGGGTGGAGATCAGACCCTCTTTGGCTGTCAGTTTTTCGAGACAGCACTGACAGCACTTCATCGCGTCGCCGCAAAACACGGGGACGCGCTCTGTCGTTGGGCTGGGCTGATCGCCATTGCCACGGCACCCAACAAAACACTGGCACTACCGGTTGCGACAATTCCAAAACGCTTTCAGAAAGTGGCGCAGCAAGTGCACTGTTACCTCGCGCAACCCCCACAAGACGCACACCAGGCGCTGCAAATGCTCGAGGGGTTGGATGCGTTTCGACAGGGGTCTTACTTCCAAACAGTTTTAGAAGTCCTCCACTGCATTGACCCGCTTTTCAGCACACGAACTGTCGCACGAATGACACAAGCGCAAGCCCAGGCAATGGCGGTTAGGGGTTCGACCTTTGCATCGCGTGGCGTAAAAGGCCCGGAGATTAAAGACGCTGTCTCAAAAGCCCGGATCGCGGCGATCGAACCCCTTTTTAACACCGACTAACACCGACTAACACCGATTAACACCGACTAACACCTAACGATCGCGGCAAACGACCAGCGAGACACCCACCACTTTTGCGAGCGACACGGCACCCGGCTTGTCAATTTGAATACCCACCTGACTCACTGGCCACGACTCAAAAATATGATCAGCAATGGCTGCCGCCAGCGCCTCAAGGAGCTGAAAATCAGACTGCTCAACAAAGGTCATCACCTGCCCTGCCAGCGCCGCGTAATCCAGTGCATGCGTCAGATCGTCTGTGACTGCGGCCCTTGCAAAGTCAGCCGTGAGATCAAGATTGATCTCCAAACGCTGCTTTATGGTCCGCTCCCAGTCGTAGCACCCGATGACCGCCTCAGGTTGTAGACCGTGAATCCGAACGACGCCATTCATACGCCGACCTCGCAATCTGGGGGTGTCAATTCAGTGATCGGCCATCGCGCACGAACGCTAGGCAGATCAGGATCACGCTGCCCCTGAGATAAGCGCAGCGCGCCAGCGAAGGCGATCATGGCGCCATTATCGGTGCACAGGTGAGGCGCTGGATAAAGAACACGTGCACCCTCCTTGGTAAGCGCCTCCTCGAGACGAGCACGCAGTCGTCGATTGGCACTGACGCCACCGGCCATCACGAGCGTGTTGACTGACTCTTGCTTTAGGGCTCTTTTACACTTAATCACGAGCGTATCAACAACCGCTTCTTCAAAACATCGCGCCACATCCGCTCGACTTTGATCGCTCAGGTCATCCGCGGCGCGTAATTTTTTGATGCAGGTCCCCACGTGTGTTTTTAATCCCGAAAAACTAAAATCGAGTCCTGGGTGCTTCACCATAGGTCGTGGAAAGGAAAATCGCTCTGGATTGCCCAACTCTGCAAGTTGCGCAACCTGCGGCCCACCCGGGTAAGGCAACCCCAAAAGTTTGGCTGTTTTATCAAACGCCTCTCCCGCCGCATCATCGAGCGACTCACCTAACAGCTGATAATCACCAAACGCATTGGCACGAATAAGCTGTGTGTGCCCGCCGGAGACAAGCAATGCGACAAACGGATATTCAGGCGGATCATCTGACATCAGTGGCGCCATCAGATGTCCCTCCATGTGATGAATACCGAGCGCTGGAACGCCCAACCCTGCGGCTATTGAGCGCGCAATCGTTGCCCCGACAATCAGCGCTCCCAGCAAGCCGGGGCCCGAGGTGTAGGCAATAGCATCAATATCTGACTTTTGAAGCTGCGCGTCCGACAACACACGATCAATGAGCGGAAGCGTTTTACGAATGTGGTCACGTGAGGCCAATTCAGGCACTACACCGCCGTATTCGGCGTGGACGGCTACCTGCGAATACAGCGCATCAGACACCAGCCCCACCTCGGTATCGTAAAGCGCGACCCCTGTCTCGTCGCAACTCGTTTCCAGACCTAATACACGCAAAATACATCGACCCTCGAAAAATGCGGAACTTACCACGATGTTAGCCTTTGCAAAACGCTGTCCGGCTACCTATACTGCGCGCCGTGAAAATAATTGCGGCAGAAATGTGTCGCGAAGCAACAATAGGATAAGTTGAATGCCCGCAGTAAAGATCAAAGAAAACGAGCCCTTTGACGTCGCACTTCGTCGTTTCAAGCGTTCATGCGAGAAAGCAGGTCTATTGGCCGAAGTCCGAAAGCGTGAGCACTACGAAAAGCCCACAACGGTTCGCAAGCGTGCAGCGGCAGCAGCGGTTAAGCGTCACCTCAAAAAGATGTCTCGAGAAAACCGTAAGCGTCAGCGTTTGTACTAACCCCTCCTTGGTGGCGAGATGTCCGAATCTGAGCGCTTAGTCGCACGCATCAAAGCCTCTATGAAAGAGGCCATGAAAGCACGAGCGAAAGAACGCCTCGCCACAATCCGGCTGATCCTGGCCGACTTTAAACGAGTTGAAGTTGACGAGCGCATCGAGATTGATGACGCCCGCGCACTGTTGATCCTCGACAAAATGGTCAAGCAGCGTCGTGACTCAGCAACACAGTTTCAGGATGCGGGGCGTGATGAACTCGCCGCGATTGAAGTCGCTGAAATTGCAATCATTCAAGAATTTTTACCGAAACAGTTGAGTGAGGATGAGATCATCGCCATGATCGATGATGCGCTCAGTGCAATAGAGGTCAAAGGCATGGCTGCCATGGGCGCCCTGATGGGAGCCATAAAGCCAAAATTACAGGGCCGTGCCGATATGGGTGCCGTATCGAAGATCGTAAAGGCTAAACTCACGGCTTGAGCACCGCCTTAGGTCGTCGAATATGGCCCGACTCCAACAAGCGTTTATTGACCAAGTTCTTGACCGGACCGACATCGTCGATGTGGTCGACCGTCGCGTAAAGCTCAAAAAAGCCGGTAAAAATTATTCCGCTTGTTGCCCTTTTCACGAAGAAAAGACGCCGTCTTTTTCGGTAAACCCACAAAAGCAATTTTATTACTGCTTCGGCTGTGGCGCGGGCGGTAATGCCCTCGGGTTCATCATGGACTATGAGCGCATGGACTTTCGCGAAGCGATTGAAGTACTGGCGCAAGCCGCAGGTCTTGAAATGCCGCCAGAAGAAGCCGACAACGCCCCACAAGTCGATCATCAAAAACCGTTATACGAGTCAATGGAGAAAGCCTCTCGTCTGTATGAGGCGATGTTGCGCCAACACGCGGATCGATCCACGGCGATTAACTACTTAAAACAGCGCGGCTTATCGGGTGAGATTGCTCGCGACTTTCGTATCGGTTTCGCCCCAGAGGGCTGGGACAATCTTAAGAGCACGTTGCAATCAGAGGACGAAGTCCAGCACGCGATTTCGGCGGGCTTACTCATTCAGAACGACAAGGGTCGTCAGTACGATCGTTTTAGAGACCGTATTATTTTCCCTATCGTGAACCAGCGGGGCAAGGTCATCGCCATGGGCGGTCGCGTCTTGGGTGACGGCAAACCCAAATACCTTAACTCGCCGGAGACTCCCTTATTCTCAAAATCACACGAGCTGTACGGCCTGCACCACATTCGTAAATTCGCTAAAAATTTATCGCGCATCGTTGTTGTCGAGGGGTATATGGATGTCATTGCCCTTGCGCAGTTCGGTATCCATTATTCGGTCGCAACACTCGGGACGTCAGTGGGGAAGCCGCACCTTGAAATGCTGTTTCGCCGCGCCGATCAGGTGGTCTTTTGCTTTGACGGAGATGATGCAGGACGAAAAGCGGCATTTCGAGGTATGGAAGCTGCACTTCCCATGATGGAAGACGGTCGAGGCGTTAAATTTTTATTCTTACCAGAAGGCGAAGACCCGGACAGCGTGGTCAGGAGCAAAGGCGCGCAACACCTTGAACACCTCTTCAGCAACGCCGACCCACTTGAGACGTTTCTCTTCACTCAGATGTCCGAGGGAATCGATCTTGCAACCATGGACGGCAAAGCGCGCTTATCCAAACTGGTGGCGCCCTACATCAATCTTATTCCGGATGGCGTTTTCAAAACATTACTCTTTAAATCGCTGGCCGACCGGACTGACATGGACGTTGACAGCCTGCGTCGTCTCAGAGAAATACAGCGGGTCGAAGATCCCTCAGAGATCGCATCTGATCGCGATGGATTTGATGACCTCGCGCGTGATGCGCAAACGTTTGACGACCAAACTCAAGCGCAGCCGGGCAGGGAAGAACACCGAGAACGCGACAACGCCAACATCGCGCTCGCCTCAACTGATGGCGCATTATTAAAAGCGCTTGGGCTTATTGTGCTTAAGCCATCGGCCGCTACGGTAATTACCGACGAAATGGTTCCTGAGGCGCAAAATCAAATATCCACCCTTTTGAATGATGTTGTGAGGCAAGTGCGCGAGACCCCTGACTTAAGTACCCCCGCGTTACTCGGTTATTGGATGGGCACTGATGAGGGAGAATTGCTCAGCGCTGCCGCTGCAAAAGAGGTTATGGACGATGAAGAGCATATCAACGAGCACGTGATCGCAATTTTAAATAAGGTTTCGAGAGATCGGCGCATCACTATTTTGCGTAAACGCGCTGAAAATCTTAACGCTGTGGCCTACACTGATTTGAGTCACGAGCAGAAGCGTGAGCTCATGACGCTAACGACTGAAATACGCCAACTCTCAGGACGACGTTAATGCGCGCATCGCTCAGAGTTTAGGAATACTGATAAAAATTAAATAAAACGCCTAAAGTCCAAGTTTTGACATGGCTAAATACACCCGCGGTCGCTATTATTGCTTGCTCAATTTTTTTCGACCGCTTTCACACCGGACCGATGCATGTCTGATTCTCTGCAAAACCAATCGCGCCTTAAGCAACTTATTGCAAAAGGCAAAGAACAAGGCTACCTGACCTACGCGGAAGTGAATGATCACCTCCCGCAAGACATTTCTGAGCCCGATCAAGTCGAAGACATCATTCAGATGATTAACGACATGGGTATTCAGGTGTTTGAACAAGCACCTGACGCAGACGAACTTCTCATGACTGAAGGAGATCGGTCGGCCGATGAGATCGCCGCCGCAGAGGCCGCTGCAGCGCTCGCCGCGGTCGAAAATGAAGCCGGCCGCACAACCGATCCCGTGCGCATGTACATGCGTGAGATGGGCACGGTTGAACTGCTGACCCGCGAAGGCGAAATTGTCATTGCCAAGCGAATTGAAGAGGGCATCCGAGAACTGCTCTCTGCTCTTGCGTTTTATCCAGGCGTCGCTCGAAAACTCAGCAACGAATATGATTTGGTCGCAAAAGAAGAGAAAAAACTCTCCGACATGCTCGTGGGCTACCTTGATCCCGCCGACCACGTCCCCTCAGCGCAGGAAATTGCGGAGCAGAACGCAAATAAAGAGAACGATGATGCCGAGGAGACCGATACCGGTCCTGATCCTGTTGAAGCCAAAAAACGATTCACTGCGCTGAAGCGTCAATGCACTAAAACTGAAAAGACGCTCGCCGAAAAAGGCTACAACAGCAAAGAAGCGCAAAAAGAGATGACAAAGCTTGGAGAGCTGTTCAAGTTCTTCAAGCTGACACCGCGCGTGTTCGACCCCTTGGTCGAGACGCCGCGCGCTGTATTGGCGGTTTTGCGTGAGTCGGAGCGTGAAATTACCCGACTTGTGGTGCGGGAGTGCCGCATGGACCGCAAAGACTTTATTAAGAGTTTTCAGGGTTCAGAGAGCAAGCTCGACTGGGTCGATAGTGCGTCGAAAAAAGCAGACGTTGCGGAACGCCTTGCCAACTACCGCGAAGACATTGTGAGACTGCAGAAGCGCATTGCGGTCATTGAGGACGAAGTCGGCCTCAGAACCATGGAAATCAAAGAGATCAATCGCCGCATGAGCATGGGCGAGGCTCGAGCGCGACGGGCGAAAAAAGAGATGGTGGAAGCCAACCTGCGACTCGTTATCTCGATTGCCAAAAAGTACACGAATCGTGGCCTGCAGTTCTTAGACCTGATTCAAGAAGGCAATATTGGTCTAATGAAGGCCGTAGACAAGTTTGAATACCGTCGTGGCTACAAGTTCTCAACCTATGCCACGTGGTGGATTCGTCAGGCAATCACCCGATCTATTGCTGACCAGGCAAGAACGATTCGGATCCCGGTTCACATGATCGAGACGATCAATAAACTTAACCGAATCTCAAGGCAGATGCTCCAGGAAATGGGTCGCGAACCCACGCCAGAAGAACTGGGCGAGCGCATGGACATGCCGGAAGACAAAGTCCGTAAAGTGCTAAAAATAGCCAAAGAGCCCATCTCCATGGAGACGCCCATTGGCGACGACGAAGATTCGCACCTTGGCGACTTTATCGAGGACGTGACCATTTCCAGTCCAGTCGATGCCGCAACAGAAGAGGGTCTAACCGAGGCGACTCGCGACGTTCTAGGCGGTTTAACCGCTCGAGAGGCCAAGGTTTTGCGTATGCGATTTGGCATCGATATGAACACCGATCACACGCTCGAAGAGGTGGGCAAGCAGTTTGACGTCACGCGTGAGCGCATTCGTCAAATAGAAGCAAAGGCGCTTCGTAAGCTACGCCACCCCACTCGCTCGGACTATCTTCGCAGCTTCCTCGACGACTGATATCGCCGATCAACTTGTTTTTGGCCTAGGCAACCCCTAGGCTCATTCTCATAATAACGAACGTGCGGTGATTACCGAGCGTCTGTCTGTATGGGGAAAAAGCAAATGCTCAATTACACCGCCAAACTGTTGGGCGGATTGTCGATACTGGTCGCCTGCTTTGCGGTCCACGCAAACGAGCACTACGAGGCGCACTGCGCGGCATGCCATGGGCCTGACGGCAGCGGCAACGCAGCGCTGAAGGCGCCCAACCTGACCCACCTTTCAGAGCCCTACATGAAGCGCCAAGTGGCCGCATTCAAACAGGGTTGGCGCCAGTCGTCCGACGCCGCCTCTCCCAGCGCGATGATGGCCACCGCCATTGAGAGTCTCGATTCGACGCGACTTGATCTTGCGGTGTCTGAGGCGGCCCAGCTAGTCCCGGTCAGCCCAAAGCAAAAATCCTTGGACGAATTTGATCTGCGAAAAGGGCGGAGTCAGTACACCGCATTTTGTGGTTCATGCCACGGGACGACGGCAGCAGGAAACGATCGACTCGGGGCGCCTGCACTGGTCGGCTTAGACGTGGCCTACCTGGTTCGTCAATATCGTGCATTTGCCAGCGGC
>DGPO01000043.1:8790-13285 GCA_002390485.1 Halieaceae bacterium UBA4438
CAGTAGCGGACAGACCTCGATGTCAGTGAGTGGGTGGACTATTTCGACAATGACCCCGCGTCTTAACGCTGGCTTTCGCCCACTGCTTTTAGGGCTCATGCTATTGGCGAGCGTGTTCATAAGCCCGCACTCACAAGGAAGCGACGACGCGGCGAAGGCCTTAGTCTTGCGCTCAATCTGCCCTGCCGGATTTACCCTCGAACCCGCAGACGGCTGTCAATTGAACAGCCGTTACAACCAGTATGCGTCCCCGCACAACAGCGGTGTGGGTGGTCTTCGGGCTGGCCTGCCCGCGCTCCGCGACGGATTTGAACCCAAGGTCATTGATTTGGGCCGGTACCTGTTTTTCGACCCCATACTCTCAGCAGACAAAACGATTGCTTGCTCGAGCTGCCATGATCCTCAGCTTGGTTTTGCGGACGGTTTGGGTCGAGCGCAAGGCATTAACGGCGCTGTGTTGGATCGGTCTGCGCCCAGCTTGTGGAATATCGGCTTCTTCAGAACCTTGCTTTGGGATGGCAGCAAGGAAAGACTTGAAACACAGTTACTCGGGCCTCTCTACTCCGACAAAGAAATGGGTAACCGTCCGGATCGCGTGCTCAGTGACCTTAACGCCAACGAAAACTATCGACGGCTATTTGCCGATGCCTTCGAGACGCCCACCATTGAGCTCGAGCAGGTGTACACCGCATTAACCGCCTTTGAGGCATCGCTCGTCTCGCTAAACAGCCGATACGACTTTTACGCGCACGGTGTCCACAGCGCCCTCGCGCCCAGTGAACTTGAGGGGCTTAATATTTTTAGGTCGTTCGTATCGCGTTGCGGCGAGTGCCACACCCCACCCCTCTTCAGTAACCAGCAAATTGCCATTATTGGTGTGCCTGAGCCTGAGGGAAGACCCTTTGATCCGGGGGCCAGTGCAACATCAGGCATTCCAAGCCAGCGCGGTGGTTTTCGGGTGCCGAGCTTGCGAAACATCGCCAGAACAGCGCCCTACATGCACCAAGGAACGTTTGAAACACTCAGGGAAACGGTCGCGTTTTATAATGGTGGGCGCGGACATGCGGTCCCCGAGGACGAAAATCTACTCATTCATTGGCATATTTGGGAGCCGGACCTCCGCGAGGAAGAACTCGACAGATTGGTTGATTTCCTCCACGCTCTAACTGATGAGGGTTTTATGCCTGAAATACCGACAGTAGTTCCGTCGGGCTTACGTCCGGGAGAGGCGAAGCACCATTCAACACTGACGTCGAGACAACAATAATGATTAAAAGTAGCTACACACGACTGCTCTGTATTCTGGGCCTTATTTTTCTAAGCCATGCGGCATCGAGTGCTGTTCACGAGGTAAAAGAAGGCGGGTCGATTCAAGCGGCGGTCACCAAAGCACAAACCGGTGACGTTATCCGCGTCTTCCCCGGCACCTATCACGAAACCGTCTACGTCGACAAAGACGATATCTCGCTGATTGGTGTGGTCGAAGACGGTCAGTGGCCTCACCTTGATGGCCAAAAAATTCTTAATGACGCGATTTTATATTCAGGCAATGGATTCAGTGTCGAGTGGTTCAAGATCACGCATTACAAAGGCAATGCGATCATGGGGCAGTCAGGCAATAACTTTTCGATTCGCAACAACTGGGTCATCGATACTGGGCTGTACGGCATTTTCCCCGAGTTTGGCCATAACGGCCTCATCGAAAACAACATTCTTAGTGGCATAGAAGATGCCGCTATTTACGTCGGCATGTCGGACTACGTCGATGTTCGCAATAATCAAGTCTTCGACAACGTTGCCGGCATCGAGATCGAGAACAGTCGCCATGTGTTAGTCGAGGGTAACGTCGCCAGGAACAACACCGGCGGTATTTTAGTCTTTATTACGCCGGGCCTCCCGATCAAGTCGTCGTATGACGCCATTGTTCGACGCAACTTCATCACCAACAACAACACGCCCAACTTTGCCATTCCTGGGTCGCTCGTAGCGGGAATCCCCTCCGGCACCGGTATTTTGGTGATGTCAGGCGACAAGGTGGTTATCGAGGACAACATCATTACCGGCAACAATACGGGCGGCATCATCGTCACCAGCGGTGATTTCGTCACCGAAGTTGCCAGCGACAAAGACTCAGACCCCCACTCCGACGAAGTGATGATTCGCAACAATATCATGTTCGATAACGGCAACGATCCCGACGGAGAGATGAAGCTTCTCATGCTGAGTAAGTTCAGCACTAAAGGTCCCGACATACTCGCGTATCAGAGCGCAACAGCAAAGGAGCGCGGCAGTTGTATCTCACGCCGTGAAGCCTACCGTTCTTATGGACTCGATGACTGGGCAGATTGCGATGCGCCGACGGTGCGGGCCGCAGATGCCGTGACGTCGGCACAAGAAATAAGTACGACTCGACAGCTCATTACTAAGATGTTGCCGGTCCCCGCCGAACCGCGTGTCATTACGGTCGACGCCGATGGGGCTGAAGTGGTTTACAACGGAATCTGCGCCGGCTGTCACGCCTATAACGTCCGATTGATTGGCCCTCCCGCATTTGTCATTCAGGCGCAATATGGCGACGACGCCAAAGCAATTGCAGACTACGTCGCCAATCCTGAAAGGCGGCGCCCTGACTTCCCAAGCATGCCACCACAGAGCCATGTCTCCGAAGAAATGCGTCTGCTGGTTGCCCAATACATGCTGAGTCTCACTGAGTGAACCTGATTGCGGTGCAACAGGATGTGCCGCATCGAAAGCTATGCACCGACTGTGGGATCAGTCGAACCGATGATCCCAGTCGCTGTGGGTCAGCGTGCCAGTTTATAAACCCTGACTACACCACCTTAGAACGTCGGGTCCACGGTCGCACCCGAATGACGCAGGGTGATATTGAGCCGTTCTTTGGTGTGGTTGAAGACATGCACCAGGCCTCTCTCAGACCTCGTCGAGCAGGGGCACAGTGGTCCGGGATTACCACCCGTCTGGGCGAGTCGCTGCTGGAGCGCGGCGAGGTCACTGCTGTGCTGTGTATCGGAGCGGATCCCGACGACCGCTGGCGACCCATTCCTAAGCTCATTACGTCGGCAGAAGAGATGGCCTCCTGCCGAGGCATGCGCATGGGCTATGCACCCCTTTTGGAGCTCCTTGAACCCGCTATTGAAGCCGGTCACCGCCGCCTAGCTGTGATCGGCATTCCCTGTCAGATCTACGCACTAAGGGCCCTCGAAAAAGAACTCGATCTCGAGCACCTCGTTGTCATCGGGACTCCCTGCTCTGACAATACGACCACCGAAAACTTCCACGAATTTCTGAGCTTGCTTGACGCGGCGCCTGAGACCATTAATTACCTCGAATTCATGCCCGACTTTCATGTTGAGCTGCGCTTTGAAAACGGCGCACAACGGCGCATTCCCTTTTTGCAGCTCCCCATTGCTGATCTGCGCGACGACTTTTTCCCGCTCACCTGCAGGACCTGCGTCGATTATGTAAACACGCTGGCCGATATCACGGTGGGCTACATGGGCGGCCGCGGAGAACAATGGCTCATCGTACGAAATGCGCGTGGGCAGCAAACGCTGGATCACATCCAAGCGGAGCTGTCACTCAAGCCACCCACAACCGGGGGCAAACGAAAAGCTGCAGTGCAGGGCTTTATTGACAATACCCGACGCGCAACGGGCGGTTTACCGCTTCGAAGAATGCCGCAATGGCTCCGCCCGATTGTCGGAAAGATTATGCCTTTAACAGGTCCTAAGGGCCTTGAATTTGCCCGAACACGACTCGAGATGAAAGCCGCCGAATCAATATTACATTTGCGCCGAGCGGCGCCCAAGCGCCTTAAGACGATGATTCCAAAGCACGTCTGGAAGCTCGCCGAGCCCTACGGTATTTCACCTGAAAAAGACGAAGTCTGATCCAGCCTAGTCAGCACGGTGTACATACAAGTCTTATCTCGTAGGGATTGAGTCGTGGAAGGACATACGGTCGCATACTCTCAGAGCACCATTATCGAATTGATGGTTCCGAGCTACGCTAACTTTGGCGGTAAAGTCCACGGCGGCACGCTGATGTCTTTGATGGACAAGGTCGCTTACGTTTGCGCGAGCAAACACGCGGGCAACTACTGCGTCACTGTGTCGGTCGACAACGTCGAGTTCCTCCAGCCCGTGGAGGTGGGTGAAGTCATCAAACTCATGGGCTCGGTAAACTATGTCGGTCGAACCTCTCTGGTGGTCGGTATCAAAGTCGTCGCGGAAAACCTGCAAGAGGGTGTGAGTAAACACACGAACACCTGCTACTTCAACATGGTGGCAAAAAGTCCAGATGGGAAAACCGCTGAGGTACCGGCACTGATTCTGAAAACTCAAGACGACGTTCGTCGTTTTTTAAGCGCCCTTCAGCGCAAGCGGTTGCGTACCCAAGATAACGAGTTCATGGATAAATATCGCCAAGACTTTATCTATGACGAAGCGTCGGCAGAGTTACTGCACGACCAGCG
>DGPO01000055.1:0-4308 GCA_002390485.1 Halieaceae bacterium UBA4438
CAGTTTCGGCAGAACCCTGCCAAATTCATCAAATCAATATTCTGCACGTCGGTGCGCTCTTGAAGGTGCGCAACTAAGCGGCGAAACGCCGCGGCTTGAAGTTCAGTTTCAGTCATCGTTTATCGACTGGCCATTAATTCCTCAATGGCCACTCCTTGTCCTCGGTATCGCCACTTTAAATGTTGAAACAGCTCGGGATCGAACCAATCAGCATGTTTTATTTCCAACGGCCGTGAAATATCGATCGCGCGGCCAGACAACGACTCGCACCAGTACAAGTGAAATCCATTATCAAACTCAACCGCCAGCTCACCCGCCTTGGCTACAACACCCGCTTCTTCCCAAGTCTCTCGCTCTGCCGCACATTGTGCGGACTCGCGTCGATCAACCGAGCCACCGGGGGGGCCGTAAAAACCACCCATGGACTTCACAAGCAACAGGTCGCCATCACTCACCACCAAACACCCGGCACTCGGAGCGGTCATGTCACCGGCTGAAGTCGAGCACTCGGGGCGCTGCGAACATCCCATTAAAAAAAAGACTAGCACGGCAATCACGAGCAATTTAGCGTTCATAAACCACCTCCACCGCCTCGTGACCTATGATCTCTTTGAGTTGGTCGAGAAGCGTATCTGTTGGAGTCACTCGCCAGCAATCTCCAAGCCTGACAATAGCCGACCCTGCCGGCTGTCTATACTGTACTACAACGGGACATTCGCCGTTAGACCCGCTAAATGCACGCTTTAATTCCGCGCTAACCCCTCCTTGTATAGCGTCCGCATGCAGCTCCAGCTTTAGCTCACGTACGCGAGAAGTCCGTGCCATTTCGAGTGTGGTAAACGATTTGGCACGCAGCGATAGCTGTCCTCGAAAATCATCCACTTGGAGTCGACCATCCGCTAAGACAATCTGATCCTTAATGAGAAGCTCTCGATGCGCCTCGTAGACCTCGCTGTAGGCCGTGGCCTCGATTTGCCCTGTGCCGTCATCAAGTTGCAATACAGCCATGGTGCCGCGCTGCGTTTTAACCAGTCGAACGTCTACGATTAAACCCGCAACCCACTGCTTGCTTCCCGTGGTGAGTTCACGAATACAGCGCGGCGAGAACTTGCGCACCTCCTGCTCAAACTCGTCCATTGGGTGTCCACTGAGAAAACTCCCAAGACTCTCTTTCTCACCAGCGAGCACGTCGCGTAAGGTCCAAGACCGCGCCCTTCGATGATCGCGATAGGGGTCGCCGCCCTCAGAGCTTGGAACGACCTCACCGAACAAGTCGCCCATACCAGCAGCTTCGTTGGCAGCGGACTGCTCGGCGGCGCGCAATCCGTCGTCAAGCGCAGACATCAAGACCGCGCGGTCGGCCCCGAGCTCGTCAAGTGCGCCACTTTTAATCAATGCTTCAAGCGCGCGGCGGTTGACTTTACGCGGGTCCGTCCGACTGCAAAGATCGAAGAGATCGTCAAATGATCGTTCGGTCCGGGCGGCAATCAAGTCATCAATGGGGCCTTCGCCCAGTCCTTTTATGCCGCCTAACCCATAGACAATATGGCCCTCTTTATTCACCGAAAAATGCAGTCGCCCCTCACCCACATTTGGCGCCCTAACCGTCAACCCCATGCGCTTACACTCGTCGCGCAAGCTCAGGAGCTTGTCCGTATTGTCGATCTCAGAACTCATGACCGCGGACATAAACTCAGCTGGGTAATGACATTTCAACCACGCCGTTTGATAGCTCACCAAGGCATACGCAGCAGAGTGCGACTTGTTAAAACCGTAGCCTGCAAACTTTTCCACTAAGTCGAAAATCTTCATTGCAAGCGTGGGGTCCACACCCTTGTCTTTAGCGCCGTCTTCAAACACTGAGCGCTGCTTCGCCATTTCTTCGGGCTTTTTCTTACCCATCGCACGTCGAAGTAGATCTGCACCACCGAGGGTGTAACCTGCAAGTTCCTGAGCAATCTGCATCACTTGTTCTTGGTACAAAATGATGCCGTAAGTCGGCTCAAGAATGGGCTTCAACCACTCGTGCTGGTATTGCACATCAGGATAGGACACGCGCTCTCGGCCGTGCTTCCGATCGATAAAGTTTTCCACCATGCCCGATTGAAGTGGGCCGGGTCTAAACAGTGCGACCAGTGCAATAATGTCCTCAAAACAATCGGGGCGAAGATTTTTGATCAACTCCTTCATGCCACGACTTTCTAACTGAAATACCGCCGTCGTTCGAGCGCTTTGAAGGAGGCGGTAAACGTCGCCGTCGTCTAATGGAATCTGATTAATATCAACCGGCGCCTCAATATCAGTGCGCTGATTAATCATCGCAACTGCCCAGTCAATAATGGTGAGCGTGCGCAGCCCCAAAAAGTCGAACTTTACGAGCCCGGCATCCTCAACATCATTCTTGTCGTATTGAGTGACCAGCCCTTGACCTTCTTCATCACAAAAGAGTGGCGAGAAATCCGTGAGCTTTGAGGGTGCAATGACGACGCCACCTGCGTGCTTACCGGCGTTTCGAGTTAAGCCCTCAAGCTGGACCGCCATGTCCCAAATTTCTTGTGCGGCAGAGTCTTCCTGTAACAGGTTGACCAGTTGTTCTTCCTGCTCCAGCGCCTTTTCGAGGGTCATTCCAACTTCAAAAGGTATGAGCTTGGACATCTTATCGGCGAGGGCGTATGGCTTGTCTTGCACACGTGCCACGTCACGAACAACCGCCTTGGCGGCCATTGTGCCGAAGGTGATGATCTGCGACACCGCATCGCGTCCATAGGTATTGGCTACGTAGTCAATGACCTCATCCCGCCGGTCCATACAAAAGTCGACGTCAAAGTCAGGCATCGAAACCCGCTGGGGGTTGAGAAAGCGCTCAAACAGTAAGTCGTATTCGATAGGGTCGACATCGGTAATCTCAAGCGCGTAGGCCACTAACGAGCCTGCGCCGGAACCGCGGCCCGGTCCTACGGGGATCCCATTGACCTTTCCCCAGCGAATAAAGTCCATCACGACGAGGAAATAACCAGGGAAACCCATTTGATTAATGATGCCTAGCTCAAACTTGAGACGGTCTCGATACGTTGACTCCTGCGTAACGCTGAGCTGCTCCAAACGTCGATCGAGCCCTTCGTTCGATAAATTCTCAAGGTGCTGCTCAATAGTCACCCCCGCGGGGGTTGGAAAGTCCGGTAAGTAGGCCTTACCCAGCTCGATCTCAAGTGAGCATCGTGACGCAATGTGCACGGTGTTCTCGATGGCCTCAGGGATGTCTGCAAACAACGCCAACATCTCTTCTGACGACTTCAGGTACTGTTGCTCAGAGTAATGGCGCGCGCGACGAGGGTCGTTCAGGGTCCGCCCGTCGCCAATGCACACACGTGCCTCATGCGCGTCGAACTCGCCCGGACGGAGGAAACACACTTCATTTGTCGCAACCACAGGGCACTCATGGTGCTCAGCCAATGCAACGGCCGCATGCAAATAGTCCTCTTCGTACTCACGGCCGGTTCGCTGAAGCTCTAAATAGAAACGATCGGGAAAATGATCCATCCACCAGGTCAACGCGGTCTTGGCTTCCTGGTCTCGACCTGCCAGTAAATGCTGGCCTACATCGCCCTTGCGCCCCCCAGACAAAACGAGGAGACCGTCGCGCTGCGGCGCTATCCATTCCCGGCGAAGCAAGGGTTTTCCGAGGATCTGACCTTCTTGATACGCGCGTGAAATTAGAATCGTGAGATTGCGATATCCCACATGATTTTGAGCCAGAAACGTCACTTGGCTGCGACGCTCATCATCCTCCAAAAGCTGAAAATCCGCCCCAACGATAAGTTTGACACCCTCGCGTTCAGCCGCCTTATACGCTTTGATAAGACCGAAAAAGTTAGTCCGGTCTGTCACCGCGACTGCCGGCATTTCGGCCGCCGACACCGACTTCATCAGGGGTGCAACACGCACCAGACCGTCCACGAGGGAAAACTCTGAATGAACGCGCAGGTGGACAAATGAAGGGGTCATGGTTGCTATTAAACCTCGTCTTGGCGGTCTAGCATACGTGCAACGGGTGCAAAACTTTTGCGGTGTATCGGCGTAATGCCAAGGTGTTGCAACGCCTCAAGGTGTTGAGCGGTTGGGTACCCTTTGTGCTTGGCCAGACCGTAACCTGGGTAGGCTTCATCAAGCGCCTTCATTTCACGATCACGGGTGACTTTAGCAATAATCGACGCCGCGCTAATGCAGGGCACGGAGCCATCACCACCGACGATAGCCTCTGCTGTAAAATTCCAGTTCGGCAGTTTATTCCCATCGACTAGAACGTGA
>DGPO01000055.1:4385-12447 GCA_002390485.1 Halieaceae bacterium UBA4438
ATGGCGCAGCACACCGCAGTCTGCTTTATCGTCTCAAACAGCGCTTCGCGTTTTCGTTCCGAGAGCTTTTTGGAGTCGTTCAAACCTTGCGGGAGCTCGTCTCCGAGGATAACGGCGGCTGCAACCACGTCGCCGGCCAGCGGACCTCGACCCACTTCATCACAACCAGCAACCATGACAAGCTCAGGTCCGATCATGGTTCAACAACTCTTCCAAGGCGTCCACTGATCGCACGGCAAAGTCGCTACCAATACTGTCACTCAACTCCGCAAATCGCGTTTTCTGATGATCGCCTGCATCACCAAATGTATCCAATACTGATCGATATAGATTCTCCGCCGTCGCCTCCCCCTGCAAAAATTCCGGTGCGATCTCAGTGCCCGCGATGACATTGGGAAGCCCCACGTATGGAATAGTCACTAAACGACTTAAAATTTGCCAAGAAAGCCAGGCCATTCGGTAGGCAATGGTCAATGGCCGACCAATAAGCATGGCTTCAAGCGTCGTGGTGCCCGACGCGCACAACACGGAATCAGAAGCGACCATAGCCAACCGGCTTTGCCCTTCAATGACGATGAATCGGTCGTGTTCAATCGGCATAAAATGACTAATTTGGTCGAGTCGCTCGGCTGAGGCGGCGGGAACGACCACTTGAAGCTGACTGTCTGTCGCAAGAAGCTTCATAATCACTTGAGCAAACACCGGTGCGAGATGCTCGATCTCGCTCGCACGACTGCCGGGCATGCAGACGAGCACTTTCCCCGATTGCGACAGTCCTAAATATTTGCGCGCGGTGTGCTGATCGGGCATCGCGGAAAGGTCCTCAATCAGAGGGTGACCGACACAGACCGCTTTCACCCCGTGATCAATATAAAAATCTCGCTCAAAGGGCAGCAGGCAGAGCATTAAATCGACTGACTTTTTAATGTTGTGAATGCGACCCGGACGCCAGGCCCACACCGACGGGCTGACCAAATGCGCCGTCTTGATCCCCTTGGACCTCAGTGAACGCTCTAGCGACAGATTAAAATCAGGACTGTCGATACCAAGAAACAGCGCCGGCGGTGTCTGCAACATGTGCTGTTTTACGCCACGCCTGATCGACAAGAGCTCAGGCAGTCGTTTAAGCGGCTCGACGAGGCCAAAGACTGACAAGCGCTCCATGTCATGAAGGCTTTGAAGCCCATGGAGCGCCATAAGCTCACCACCAATGCCCGTAAATTCAAGACGATCATTGCGGTAGCTCATTTCCCTGAGAACAGCACCGCCTAAAATATCCCCACTTTTTTCACCCGCGACAGCGCCAATGTGATGCGCTTGAACCATTACCTGACGATACCGCGCTCAGATGATTTGAGAGACTCAAGCAGAGGCTCAATCTCAGGCGTTTCCACAGCCATTTCTCCCAGTCTTTCAATCGCCACATCGAGCGTTAGACCCTGACGATACACCAACTTAAAGGCCCGTCTCAGATCTGCCAGCGTTCCGTCACTGAACCCTCGACGCCGCAGTCCCTCGGAATTAATGGTTCGTGCCTCAGCAGGACTGCCGGATACCGTGACGTAGGCAGGAACGTCCTTGCCGATCGCCGTACCCATACCGCTGAAACTGTGCGCGCCAATTTTACAAAACTGATGCACCAGCGTGTAACCCGACAGGATCGCCCAGTCGTCGACAACCACGTGACCGGCGAGGGCTGTATTGTTGACCAAAATCGTGTGGTTCTTGACGACACTGTCATGCCCTATGTGTACGTAGCACATAATCAAGTTACTGTTGCCAATCGACGTATCACCGCGATCCTGAATTGTCCCCCGATGAATCGTCACACTCTCTCGAATCACATTATCGTTGCCAATGGTCAAGGTGGTCGCCTCGCCCTTGTATTTCAGATCAGGAGTCGACTCGCCAATAGAGCTGAACTGGAAAATATGATTACGGGCACCGATTGTCGTGGGTCCCTTAATCACAACGTGGGGCTCGATAATCGTGTCCTCGCCCACCACGACATCGGCGCCGATGACACAGTACGGGCCGACCTGAGCTGACGGATGAATCTCCGCAGTGGGGTCAATGATGGCGGTCGCGTGAATCACTGATCAGCGATCCGCACACAGTATCGTCGCGGTGGCGGCTGTTTCTCCGTCCACCGATGCGCGAACATCAAACTTCCAGATACCCCGCTTTTCACTGACGATAGACGCCTGTAGCACCACACGATCGCCCGGTACACAGGGCCGCTTAAATCTCAGCTTATCAACACCAACAAGGTAATAAATCGAACCATCTTCAGGCGTTTTACCCATGGTCACAAAGCCCAAAATACCTGCGGCCTGAGCCATCGCCTCGACCAACAAGACGCCGGGGAAAACGGGGTTTTCCGGAAAATGACCATCAAAAAAGGGCTCGTTAATACTGAGGTTTTTATAAGCCTCTATAGACACCCCGGGCTCTAGCGCCACGACACGATCAACAAATAAACAGGGATATCGATGGGGAAGGTGTCGCCGGATGTCTTCAATATTCATCATCAAGATCTAATCCTTTCAATCACTACTGGGTTTCTCAACCAATGACTTCTCAAGGGCATCAATCCGTTTGGCCATGTCATTGAGCTTCTCGTAACGAGCCGCATTTCTCGCCCAATCTCGAGTGGGCATCAAGCCCGTGCCAGACGCGTAATGCCCGGGCGTATCAATACTGCGTGCCACACGTCCCTGACCGCCAATATGAACGTCACTGGCGACCCGTAAGTGCCCCGCAAACCCGGCTTGGCCACCGACGGTACAGCGCTCTCCCAGCACGGCACCTCCGGCGAAGCCGACTTGACCGGCAATCGCGGACTGAGCACCAATGTGCACGCCATGGGCAATGTGCACTAAGTTATCAATGATCACATCATCCTCGATGACCGTGTCTTCAAGCGCGCCACGATCAATCGCACAGCCCGCCCCAATTTCAACACGATCACCAATCTGTACACTGCCCAGCTGTAAAATTTTCTGCCACCCCCGCTCGGTGGGTGCGAACCCAAAGCCGTCTGACCCGATCACCGTATTCGCATGAACAAGGCAGGAGTGCCCCAGAGACACGCCGTGATAAACACAGACGCCTGCCCGCAGCTCGGAATCTCTCCCAACCTGCGCACCCGCACCAACCCAAGCATTAGGCCCAATCCAAGCATTGTCACCAATGACAGCATCCGCTTCGATAACAGCGCCTGCACCTATGGTGAGATTAGCCCCTAAGGTTGCAGACGGTGCAACAACGGCCGTGTCGTGGACACCGAGCGCCCTGACGGGTCGGTTATCAAAAATGTGAGTCGCACGCGCAAAATCAGCGTAGGGGTTATCGCTGTAAATGATCGCGCCTGAAAAATCGACGGCCCAACGTTGTGGGCAGATCACCGCGGATGCGAGGGAGCCACTCAGTTGTTTGACAAACTTTTTCTGCGCAACAAAAGAAAGCGCCCCCTCCTTCGCTGAATCGAGAGGCGCTAGGCGCACCAATGACACCTCTGGGTCACCTTTAAACGGCAGATCCAGTGCCTTGGCGATGTCGCCTAGCGTTGGCATTTTACTCTTTCGGTTGCTGGTTCAGCTTATCGGTGACCTTTGCAGTGATGTTGTAGCCAAGATCAGCATGGATAACCGATTGGGCCTGCAATAGCAGTCCAATTTGATCGGTTTCAATAACTTCGCCCAACACCTGCCTCGCCGAGGGGACAAGCTCTTGAAAAACGCGCTGCGCATTTGTCTGTTGCAGGGACTGCAATTTCTTCGCAACGTATTCAAGATCAGCATTCTTACTTGCAAGCTTCTGACGAGCGGCAACCTGCTCATCATCGCTCATTGCAGCTTGGTCGCGCTGAAAGTCTTGCACCAACGTGTCCAGTTCAGCTTTGAGGCTGTCAAATTCAGCCTTGTCTTCAGCGAAGGCGTCTCCGGCTTCGAATTCACGCAGCCGTTGCTGGGCATAATCGGTCTGAAGAATTGCCTGCTCTAGGTCTACGACAGCAATACGACCCTGAGCATGAGCTACGGTCGATGCAACCAACAGTGCCATGACGGCGATTGTGCGAAACAACATTGGGTATAACCTCCTGGTTAGTTATTAGAATCCACGCCCCAGCGTGAATTGGAATGATTCTCTTCGGTCAGTCTCGCTGGCATTGAGCGGTCTGGCAATAGCGAACGTTAGTGGCCCGAAGCCGCTGAGCCACGTTACACCGATACCCACCGAGTATCGCAATTCGCCGGCATCAACACCAAAACAATTAATCTGATTTTCACGACAATTCGTGTTGAATACATTACCAGCGTCTAGGAACAATGCGGAACGAATGGATCGTCGGTCTTTGACAAACGGCATGGGGAACAAAATTTCTGCCGAGCCCTCGATCACTACATTGCCGCCGAATGGGTCTGGGCGACGCCCGAGGAAAACCTGCTGGGTTTCAATTTCACCGGTCTCAGGATTCACAACGTAACCAAAACCTCGTCCGTCTGAACCACCAACCTCAGTAGGCACGCCGTCCTCATCAACCCCAGTGGTCGCGAAACCGGTCTGATACAGCACAGGCGGTGTACTGCGCGGCCCCAATGTGTTCGTCTCAAATCCGCGAACACTGCCAAAGCCGCCGGCGTAAAAGTGCTCGTAAAACGGCAGCTCCGTGGTATCGCCATAGCCGTCTCCGTAGCCCACCTCGCCACGCAAGTGAAAGGTGAATTCCCCATAAATGGGAAGGTACATTTCGCCACGATAGTTAATTTTAAAGAACTCTAGATCAGAGCCGGGCAACGAAAGCTGTGCCGATAAAGAGTTGGACATACCGCGTGTGGCCAGCTGACCTCGGTTCAGGGTTGATTGAACGTACGAACCCGTTACTGACCAGTTCGTAAATGCATCCCCGTTTTCATCTAAGAAGCCATCTGAGGCAATGGTTGCGAAAGCATCAGCGGGAAGGTCCGCAATCGGAAAAAGCTCTTCGGGCCCCGAAAAAGTGCCGTCAAACTGTCGTGTCGAGACGTAGTATTGCTCTATACCGGGAATCAGCCGCGGACTCGTACGAATCTCTTGCACCGCGTACTGACCTGAGGTGATTTGAGTATCTGTAATACCCAAATTAAAACCCAATCGCTGTGTCTCACTAATGGGGTAACCAAAGGTCATGGTCGCGCCCACTGTATCGGTGGTGTAGCTCGCAACATTAATTTCGGAAAGGTCAGTTTTTCGGTAGAACAGACTGAAACCGCGACTCACACCGTCCTCGGTAAAGTAGGGGTTGCTGTAGTTGATACTTGCAACACTTTGGTAGGCGGACGAATTCAAATTAAGTCCGACTTGGCGACCAGAACCTAAAAAATTGTTCTGCTGCAAATTCAGACCAAGAATCAGTCCCGCCCATTGCGAGTAGCCCAAACTACCGCCAATAGAGCCAAAGCTCTGTTCCTCGACCGAGAAGTCAATATCCACAACGTCGTCATATCCCGGCAACTCGACCGTTTCAACTTCCGCCGAACTGAAAAATCCAAGTCGCTCCAGTCGAATACGAGACTGCTCAATGGCTGACGCAGACGCTGGGGCCGCCTCCATTTGACGCATTTCTCGGCGCAAGACGTTATCGGCCGTTCGATCGTTGCCGGTAAAATTAATCCGGCGGACGTAAGTGCGTCTACCTGGGTCAACAAAAAACTTCAGCGCCACCTCGGCCTCGCCATCACCCACTTCTGGGATGCCGGTCACTTTTGCAAAGTTATAGCCTTCGTTCCCCAATCGCCGGGTTAAGTACTCTTCCGTACTGGTGACTAACTGCTGAGAAAAGACTTGCCCAGGCACGACCAGTAAGAACCGCGATAAATCCGCCTCGGGCAGCACGAGATCACCGGACAAATCGACGTCAGTGATCGTAAACAGGTCCCCTTCCGCCACATTTGCCGTGATGTAAACCGCATCCTTAGTCGGGGATACAGCAACCTGCGTTGACTCAATCTCAAACTGCAGATAGCCGCGGTCTTGGTAATAACTCGTCAGCGACTCAAGGTCTGACTCGAGCTTTTCTTTACTGTATTTGTCGGCACTTGAGAAAAATGAAAACCGGCCACCCACTTGAAGCTCGAAGTTTTCAAGCAGCGTTTCGTCATCGAATACCTCGTTACCCACGATGTTGATGTGCTTAATCTTCGATACCGTACCCTCGTCAATGTCTATGCTAATAGACACTCGGTTCCGAGGCTCGGGAATCACCTCAGAGTCGATCGAAGCGTCGTAGCGACCCTGAATAACATACTGACGCAACAGTTCAAGCTGCATCCCGTCCAGCGTTGATCGTTGAAAAACCTGACCGACCGCAAGACCTGCACCCTTAAGCCCGTCGAGTAATGCCTCGGTCTCAATCGCTTTGTTGCCGTCAATCGTGATCTCACTAATGCTGGGGCGCTCGGCAACAATCAGCACTAAAACATTTCCGTCACGGCCGACCGAAATATCGTCAAAGTTGCCGGTGTAGAACAAGTTACGCGAGATCGCGCGAACCGACGCATCATCGAGCACATCACCAACGCTGACAGGCAGCGCGGCAAAAACACTGCCAGGCGCAATTCGTTGAAGCCCCTCAACGCGAATATCCGCGACGACAAAAGGCTCAACTTGCGACAGCGCCGCAGGTGTAAATGCAGTGATTAATGCGGTAAGCGCGAACGATCGCAGTATTGTGCTCAGCCAAATATTTTTGTTTTTTAATACCATCTTCTTCGCTTTTTTCCAGGTAAACCGCTGGGCACATGTGTGTTTTTGCACGAGCCCGCTACGCAGGCGCGGGAGTATCTCACAGTCGAGCCACATCGTTATAGATCGCAAACATCATTAAGGTAAAAACAGCCGCCAATCCAAGCTGATAACTCATCATTTGAATCTGCTCGGGCACGGGACGACCAAAAATCCCTTCCAGCGCATGAAAGACAATGTGACCGCCATCGAGAACCGGAATTGGCAGCAAGTTAATTGCGCCGAGCGAAATGGACAGCAGCGCAAGAAAGGACAACCACGTTGAAAATCCACTTTCAGCCGTGCTGGCAGCCACTTGTGCAATCGATATAGGTCCTGACAAATTTTTTGTGGAGATCAGCCCCTGAACCATTTTCCACATCGACTCAAAGGTGAAGATCGTCAGCGAATAGGTTCTTTCAACCGCGGCAGCAAAGGCTTGAATTGGATTATGGCCCTGACGACGAATGCGCTCTTCGGGTATTTCCGGGATAACAACACCCATCCCCACAGCGCCCACCGCCTCATTACCCGAGGTTCTAGAGAGAGGCACCACCTCAAGCTTCATCAGTTGGTTGTCCCGCAGAATCCCTACGTCAATGGACTCACCCGGCCGAGCACGCACGGTTTTTACCCACTGCATCCAGGTCTCAATAACGTCACCGTTGGCGCTGACAATCCTATCGCCGACCTCAAACCCCGCCTCTTGGGCCGCATCACCGGCAACAAGCGATCCGACCACGGGCGCCAAAGGTAAGACGCCCAGGGTCAGACCCAGCGCGAGCGTGGGATCCGGAGCTTCAGCGTCTCCCAGCCAGCGATTAATCGGGAGTGGGTAGGACTGCTGTACATCGCTCAGCGGACTGCCAATGGCAATCTCGATGGTCCCTGTATCGCCCAGTCGTTGCAGTAATGCGAAACGGACATTAGAGACCGTACGAGTTGGCTCTGAGTCCACCGCCACGATCTCCTGCCCGACTTTAAGACCTGCCTCGGCTGCAACAGAGCCCACCTCAACCGACTCGATGATGGGCGCAAGCCCCGTTTCACCGCGTAAAAACAGTGCGAAAAGAACTAATATTGCCAGTGCAAAATTGGCCGCGGGGCCGGCCGCAACAATGGCAAGCTTATTGCGGACAGGCTGCGCATTGAATGATTGCGCGCGATTTTCATCGGTAATCCCCGACTCTGCGTCTCGCTCATCAAGCATTTTGACATAGCCGCCTAAGGGTATCGCACACAGCGTAAACTCAGTGCCATTGCGACCTGTATGCGCAAGCAACGGGCGGCCAAACCC
>DGPO01000055.1:12590-61937 GCA_002390485.1 Halieaceae bacterium UBA4438
CTCTCGCGCCGCATGATCGAGACCTTTGACCTCACTGAGCTCAGTTGGTTCAGCGAGATCGACGGTATTAAGTGTTGTCTCAATCACACGATCAATGTCAGTGAACCGTATCCGATGCGAGAGAAAGGCATCAACGGCGATCTCATTAGCTGCACTGAACGCACACATCCCACCGGGAAGCGCGATCGCCTCGTAAGCAAGCTTTAGGCACGGGAAGGCACCCAAATCGGGTGTCTCAAAATCCAACCGACCCACCTTAACCAAGTCGAGAACATCCACTCCCGCCTCGACGCGATCAGGCCAGGAGAGACTGTAGGCAATGGGCGTGCGCATATCGGGCTGTCCCAGCTGAGCCAACACGGAGCCATCGACATAACGTATTAACGAGTGAACGATACTTTGCGGGTGAACGACCACCTCAATCTCAGACGGCTTACGATCAAAAAGCCAACACGCCTCTGCCAGTTCCAAACCCTTGTTAACCAGTGTCGCGGAGTCGACTGAAATCTTTCGTCCCATGGACCAATTGGGGTGTGCACACGCCTGATCCGGCGTGACATCACGCAACTCAGATCGACTTTTCCCACGAAACGGCCCACCGGAGGCGGTGAGTAGAATTTTTTCCACGCGCCCCATTTGTGGGCGCGCCAGGTCGTCTGTCTCTAAACACTGAAACATCGCATTGTGCTCGCTATCGACCGGCAACAGCAAAGCGCCGCCCTCGCGCACAGCACTCATGAAAATCTGACCGGCACTCACCAGTGCTTCTTTATTCGCTAAAAGAAGTCGCTTGCCCGCCTGCGCCGCCGCAAGTGCCGCGGAGAGCCCTGCAAATCCGACTATTGCCGCCATCACCGTATCCACCTCGGCGCTTTTCGCAAGCTCAACCATCGGCGCCTCGCCCGCATGCACCTGGGTCTCGACCACGCCAGCTAAGCGTGTTTTAAGCACAAACGCAGCATCATGATCGAACATGACCGCGTGCACAGGACGATGACGAAGGCAAAGTTGCTCCATCTCATCCACCGACCGATTCGCCGCTAAGGCATAGGCACAGTAGTGAGTCGGGTGCCGTTCAATAATGTCCAATGTGCTCGTTCCTATGGAGCCAGTAGCACCCAGAACCAAGACGCGCTGCATTACGCGTAACCCACCAAAATAAGTGACAGAGCAAAAAACGGCGCGGTACCGCAGATACTGTCGAGTCGATCCAGCACACCGCCATGACCGGGCAAAAGCACCCCCGAATCTTTGCACCCGCTCTCCCGCTTCACCATGCTGACGGTCAAGTCACCAAGCACCGATGCACTGCAGCAAAACGCCGCGATTAGGAATATCTCCACAGGGTGAATGTAGGCGTAGGCCGGCGGCAGCAACCACCAGGTCAACCCCGCGAGACTCAAGACACCCAAGAAGCCTCCCCATAAACCCTCGATCGTCTTTGCGGGACTGACATCGGGGGCGAGTGGGTTTTTACCCCAGGCCTTACCAACAAAATACGCGCAGACGTCAGCCGCCCCGACCGTAATGACCAGCATGATGACGAGCAACCAGCCGTTGGACAAATACATGACGTAGGAAAGTGAAAACCAACCAGCCCCAAGAACAAAAAGTCCCATCAGGCTCCTTACTAAACGCGAGCGCCACAAAAAAGAAAGTTTGGGGTAACTGTCCACAAGAAGTGCGTGAACCAACCAAGCGAAACACGCCAGACCAAGAATCGGCCGAATCAAGGTGACGTCAGCGGCAAAATTAGGCCCATAAACCCACGCAAAAGCAACGCAAACACTGGCAAACGTGATCACAAAAACAACGCGCGTGACGCGGGATGTCCAACCGGCCAGGGCCGACCATTCCCAAGCACCAGCGGCGCCCACGGCGGCAAAAGCAAGAGAGAGCATGTTCGCTGACAACTGCGTCACCGCGACAAAGAAAACAGAGATTAAGATCAGTGCCGTATAAATGCGCTTTGCCAACATTAAGACTGGACCTCTGCTGGACGACCACCATAGCGGCGTTCTCGTCCCGCGAAATGGTCGATAGCAACATCCAACTCGTCAACGGTGAAATCAGGCCACAGCGTTTTAGTAAACCAAAGTTCAGCGTAAGCGCTTTGCCACAATAAGAAGTTAGACAGTCGATATTCGCCGCCGGTTCTAATGCAGAGATCGAGCGTCGGCTGGTCGGCCAATGACATTCTTGCACTGAGTGACGTTTCGTCAATATCCTCAGCCCGCAACCTTCCTGCTTCCACGTCATGCGCCAAAGAGGACGCAGCCGCACCCACGTCCCAACGCCCACCGTAGTCGAGTGCCAACACTAAGGTCGTATCGGTATTATGCGCAGTGGCCTGCTCGGACCACTCCAATAATTTCGCAATACGCGGACTCAAGCGATCACGACGACCAATAAACCGAACCCGAACCCCGTCTTCAGCCAATTGGTTTATTTCACGCCTTAAATACCGCGACAGTAACGCCATGAGTGCACGCACTTCGGCCTCTGGGCGGTGCCAATTTTCGCTCGAAAACGCGAACAAAGTGAGCGTTTTGACGCCGCGATCTCGACAAGCGTACATCAGCGGCTTCACCACGTCGGCACCCGCTCTGTGACCAATGGGGCCCGGCACACCGCGCTTTCGTGCCCAACGGTTATTGCCGTCCATCACAATGGCAATGTGTTGTGGCATGCGGCCTGAAAAATGGGTAGGTGAATTCACTGGGAGACCGGAATACTGATCAGATTTCCATCAAATCAGCTTCTTTAGTCGTCAACGCAGCATCGATCTTCGCCACATAGACATCTGTCAGCTTCTGAATCTGATCTTGGCCTCGCCGTTCCTCGTCCTCTGAAATTTCTTTTTCCTTGACCAGGTCCTTTAGCATACCGTTTGCATCGCGACGAGCGTTACGCATCGATACACGTGCTGACTCGGCCTCAGCGCGCGCCTGCTTAATAAAACCCTTTCGAGTCTCCTCAGTCAGCATGGGCATTGGAATGCGAATAACATCGCCAGCCGTTGAGGGATTAAGGCCAAGATTACTTTTCATGATGGCCTTTTCTACATCGGGCGTAATGGACTTATCAAAGACACTCACCGCGAGTGTGCGGGCGTCTTCAACATTGATACTCGCCATCTGCTTCAGTGGCGTCTCTGATCCGTAGTAATCGATGCGGATTCCGTCAAGAATACTGGGGTGCGCCCGTCCTGTTCTGATCTTATTGAAGTTTTGAGCCAGCGCTTCCAGTGACTTGTCCATCCGCTCTTCAGCATCGGTTTGTATGTCGTCAATCATTTTTCTCTCCCGACCGATTTATAGTGCGTGTATCAATAGACCCTATCGAATCACCGTGCCTTCAGATCCGCCCCTTACAATACTCAACAACGCGCCCTTCATCGACATATTAAACACGCGAACCGGCATTTGGTGATCTCGGACCATACAAATTGCCGTAAGGTCCATGACCCCCAGCTTCTTGTCTAAAACGTCGTCGTACGTGAGCTCATCAAACTTGATTGCTGACGAGTCTTTCATCGGGTCAGCGTTGTATACCCCATCAACCTTAGTCGCCTTCAGAACGATATCGGCCTCGACCTCAATCCCTCGCAGGCAAGCGGACGAGTCCGTTGTAAAAAAGGGATTACCGGTGCCGGCCGAGAAAATAACAACGTCGCCCTGAGACATCGCCCGAATAGCTTTGCGGCGGTCGTAGTGATCGACCACGCCACTCATTGGAATCGCCGACATCACTTGCGTTGCAATATTAGAGCGCTCGAGTGAGTCCCGAAGTGCCAGTGCGTTCATAACGGTCGCCAGCATTCCCATGTGATCGCCGGTGACGCGGTCAAGGCCCGCGGCTTGGAGCGCGGCGCCACGAAACAAATTGCCGCCGCCAACAACCAATCCGACCTGAACCCCAATACCCACTAGCTGACCAATCTCCAAGGCCATTTGATCCAGCACCTTAGGGTCAATACCAAATGACTCGTCGCCCGTCAGCGCTTCACCACTCAGCTTTAACAATATCCGTTTGTAGACCTTTTCAGCTGCCATGCTCTCGTCCTTCGAAATGTCTCACGATGAGTACTGACCTAGTGGGCCATCAGTTTCCTAACTGTGCGGCAACCTCAGCCGCAAAATCGACCTTTTCGACTTCAATGCCCTCGCCCACCTCAAACCGTGTGAACCCAACGACACGGGCTCCTGCAGCCGATACCAGCTTTCCAACTGTCGTATCAGGGTCTTTGACAAACGCCTGCTCAGTGAGGCTATTTTCAGACAAGTACTTGCGCACTCGCCCTTCGATCATCTTCTCTACAATCTCTGGTGGCTTACCCGAGTCCGCCGCCTGGGCTGTGAAGATCTCCCGCTCTTTTTGCAGTAACTCGGCAGGCATATCACTGGGCGAGACAACCGCAGGGTTGACCGCCGCAACGTGCATAGCCACGTCTTTTGCCAGTTCCGCGTCACCGCCTTCGAGCTCCACCAACACGGCTATTCGGCTATTGCCGTGCACGTAGCCACCCACAGCACCACTGTCTGTTGAGCGCGCGGCAATACGGCGGACCGATATATTCTCACCAATTTTTTGAACCAGCGCCTGGCGCGACGTTTCAACATCACCACCGGCTATTACGGTCACGTCATCGGTTTGTGCGGCAACAGCCGCGTCCATCACCTGGCTAACGAAGCCTAAAAAATTCTCATCGCGCGCAACGAAGTCCGTCTCGCTGTTCACCTCGCCAATCACACCCGAAGTTCCATCCGCAGTAATTCTCATGGAAACAACGCCGTCAGCGGCTGTACGACCCGCCTTCTTAGCGGCCTTCATACCACTCGACTTTCGCAACTCCTCAATCGCAACTTCGACGTCACCGCCCGCAGCCGCCAGCGCTTTCTTACACTCAAGCAGCCCCAATCCAGTGCGCTCGCGAAGTTCCTTTACCAATGCAGCAGACATTTATCTCACCCTCTTAACGTCTCAAGATCATCTTGTGGTCCTCGATAGAAACGAAGCCCAAATAAAAAAAAGCCGCGCTGAGCGCGGCGACTTATGGCTTACTCCGCGTCACCTGACTCTTCAGGGTCCGCCGGAGGCTCGGCGGACTCGACCACCTCAACAAACTCATCAACGACCGGCGTCTCTGACAACACACCCTTGCCCTCAAGTACAGAGTCAGCAACGGCAGACACGTAGAGCTTGATTGCGCGAATCGCATCATCATTGCCTGGGATTACGTAGTCGACGCCATCGGGGTTACTGTTGGTGTCAACGATACCAATAACGGGTATACCAAGCTTGTTGGCCTCAGTAATCGCAATGCGCTCGTGATCAACGTCGACCACAAACAGTGCGTCGGGTAGACCACCCATATCTTTAATACCGCCGATTGAACGATCTAGCTTGTCCTTACTGCGCGATCGCATGAGGGCTTCTTTCTTCGTCAACTTGTCGAAAGTGCCGTCCTGCTCTTGCCCTTCAAGCTCGCGAAGACGCTTGATAGAAGACCGGATCGTCTTGTAGTTCGTGAGCATTCCCCCCAACCAACGATGGCTGACGTACGGCATGCCACAACGCGCCGCTTGCTCTTCGATAATTTTACCAGCAGCACGCTTTGTGCCGACGAACATGATTTGGTTTTTGTTTTCAGCCAATCTGTGAACAAACCCAAGCGCATCGTTAAATGCCGGGACGGTGTGCTCCAGGTTGATGATGTGGATCTTGTTGCGTGCACCAAAGATGTATTGATCCATCTTTGGATTCCAAAAACGGGTCTGGTGGCCAAAGTGCGCGCCGGCCTGCAACAACTCGCGCATGCTTACTTGTGTCATAATAGGTCTCTAAGTTGGGTTTAACTTCCGTTCCCTCAAATTGTCCAACTGGTCTCCCAGCACCCGGCAACTTGTTTGTAGCGAACGTGCTTATTAGCCTTCGTAAACTCGAAAGCGGCGCGCTTTATACCATAGGTAGAAGTAGTGCTGAAGCCTCTTGCTGTAATAACTCACCTCGAGTGCGGTAAACTACCGATATTTACAGCCAAACATGACATTAAGCGTGGATAAAACACCGTGAGCAACGTATCAATTAAATCAGAACAAGACATCGCCGGCATGCGTGAAGCGGGCCGTCTCGCGGCCGAGGTACTGGAGATGATCGCCCCCCAAGTCGTTCCCGGCATCTCTACGGGGGAGCTCGATCGTATTTGCCACGACCACATTGTGACGACTCAGAAGGCGATCCCCGCGCCGCTCAATTACAAAGGATTTCCGAAGTCGATCTGCACATCTGTCAATGATGTCATTTGTCATGGCATCCCCTCCGACACGAAAGTATTGAAGGATGGCGACATTATTAATATCGACGTAACTGTCATCAAAGACGGTTGGCACGGAGACACCAGCATTATGGTCCCAGTCGGGAAAATTGCGCCGCACGCTGAACGACTCATTAACGTTACACAAGAGTGCCTCTATAAAGGACTCGCGTTGGTGAAACCCGGGACACGCCTTGGCGATATTGGGCAGGTCATACAACAGTATGCTGAGTCTTCCTATTATTCGGTGGTCAGAGAGTATTGCGGCCATGGAATAGGGCGAGTTTTCCATGAAGAGCCTCAAGTACTTCACTACGGCCGAGCAGGGACTGGCATGGTGCTCGAGAAAGGAATGACGTTTACGATCGAACCCATGGTGAATGCGGGAAAACGCCACACGAAGCTCAATACGCGTGATGGCTGGACCGTAACCACAAGAGACGGTCGCTTGTCCGCGCAATGGGAGCACACGATTGCGGTCACCGATAATGGCTGTGAAGTGTTGACGAAGCGCTCGACGGAGGACTTGCCCTTTTAAGCCCAACCGACTGACGTGAATAAGCTCAAACTGCTCCAAATCAGCGATCATCTCGTAACTAAAGGCCGAAGCCAAAGCATCCCTATTTCATGAATCCTAAAGCGCTCACTCAGTTAGTGTCTGACCTACGAAACGAGCTTAACGAGACAGCCCGTGCGACGTCAGCCAAGTTTGACCCTTCCAGCTCGGTGACAGCGCTTCTGTGCAATCGCTGCGACGCCGTTGATGACGCCCTGATCAGCCTTTGGCGTTTTTGTGAATTAGACGAGGCCCACGCATCGCTCATCGCCGTTGGAGGCTACGGCCGAGGCGCCCTGTTTCCGAACTCCGATGTCGACGTCTTAATTCTTCTGAACGACGAGGGTACTGCTAACGACTCGCTCATCAGCGCTTTTATCAGTTCGCTGTGGGATCTAGGACTGACCATCGGACACAGTGTGCGCACCATCAGCGACTGCATTGAGATGGCGACCGCCGATGTTACCGTCATGACCACGTTGCTTGAAACTCGGTTACTAGCGGGTGATCCATTACTCAAAGACGCGCTTCACAATGAGATGGACACGTGTGATATCTGGCCAAGTACAACGTTCTTTAACGCTAAAATCGAAGAGCAGACCGCGCGATACGAAAAGTTTGGTCTTACTGGCTACAGTCTGGAGCCCAACGTGAAGTCGTCGCCCGGTGGCCTTAGGGACATTCAGGTGATTGGCTGGATCGTCCAGCGTCACTTTGGTACGTCGCTCGATCGGCTGCCCGCGGGCGAATTTTTGACCGCAGAAGAACTTGATCTGCTCGACGCTGGGCAAGACTATCTCAGTCGCGTTCGGTTTGCGCTTCATACACTGACAGGGCGGGAAGAAGATCGCCTACTGTTTGAACATCAACGTGCCTTGGCCAGCCAGTGGGGATTCAAGGACGAGGGTAAGCTGGCGGTAGAGCAGTTCATGCAGGCTTACTTTAGAAATGTGCAGGCCATTTCACACATTACGGCGCTATTGATTGATACCTTTGAAAACGCCCTGCGTCACGCGGACCCCGGCGACGCCATTGTTATCGATGATGACTTTGAGCTGATCGATGATCGAATTGCCGCGCGACGCGCGGACGTTTTCTCGCAATCACCCTCAAATCTACTCCGATTGTTTGCAGTGATTGGACGAGACGAGCGGATTAAGCGAATCGATCCAGAGACGACTCGACTGTTGCGCGCTTCGGCTGACCTGATCAATACCGAGTTTCGCGACGACCCGATAAATCGTCGCCTGTTTATCGATGTGCTCTCGTCGCCTTATTCGATGACGAAACAGCTTCGTCGTATGCTACGACATGGTGTATTGGGTCGTTATCTTCCTGAGTTTGAAATGATCGTGGGGCAGATGCAGTTTGACATGTTCCACACCTACACGGTTGACGCCCACACCATGCAGGTTATCGCCAACAGTCGTCGGTTTTTGCGGGCAGACTACACGGATAAGTTTCCTGTAACGACGCGAATCGCGCACCGACTTCGCAACCCAGTTCTGCTGTTCGTGGCGGCCTTGTATCACGACATTGGCAAAGGCCGCGGTGGCGATCACTCTGCACTAGGCGCCGTTGATGCAAGACGTTTCTGTGAGCGTCACTTCCTTAACGAGCCGGATACTGAGCTCGTTGTTTGGCTGGTTCAAAATCACCTGTTCATGAGTTCATTTTCTCAAAAGAGGGACACCTCAGATCCTCAAGAGATTCAGCGTTTCGCCGAGCACGTGTCAACCGAAGAGCGCCTTGATTATTTGTTTACGCTGACTGTTGCTGACATTAACGGCACAAATCCAGAGCTCTGGAATGCCTGGCGCAGTTCGTTACTGCGACACCTTTACACGCAGACTCGGCGTGCACTGCGACGAGGCCTGGCCAATCCAATTGCGCGCGAAGACGTGATCTACGCTACCAAGAAGGCCGCCACACACCTGCTCGAGTTCAGGGGCTTTTTAGATGACGAACTCGCAGAAATTTGGGCGGCAAGAGGGCACGACTATTTTTTACGTGAGCGCCCCGAGGACATCGCGTGGCATACAGAAGCGATCGCTGACTTTGACAAAGGTGACGGCCCACTGGTCCTACTCAAACAGTCGTCAGAGTCATTAATCGCCAATGCGACTCAGATTTTTGTACACACTGAAGACACCTCTGCCGTCTTCTCACGGGTCTGCTCGGCCTTGGAGGTCATGGACCTCAGCATTAACGATGCCCGTATATACTCAGGCACCGACGGCGCCACACTGGATACCTTTTTCGTATTAAAAGCTGACGGTAATCCAATCGATAATTCGCCTGAAACCATGCACATGATCGAGGAGGCGATTTACAAGGCGCTGAGCACAGCAGAGGTGAGTACGGCGCATCAGCGCATTACGCGCTCGCTTCGTGCTTTCCTGTCGCCGACCGAAATCACGTTTGTTGAGGACAGGGCACGAAATTTGACGATTATGGAGCTCAGCTCACCCGATCGACCGGGATTGCTCGCGCGCATCGGCCAGACGCTGGACGACAACGCGGTCACAATTCAAGCGGCCAAAATCCAGACACTTGGCGAGCGTGTGGAGGATGTCTTCTTTCTCACGGATCAAACCGGTAATCGACTGAACGATGATGCCATCTGCGACGCGCTAAAAAGCGCACTGTGTAAAGTGCTTGATACGGACGTGGCCGCATGAATCCGGGAATGCACGCGCTCCACCCTTACCCGTTCGAAAAGCTCGCGCAACTGACGGCCGGCATTGAGTGTCCTGACAAAGATCGTATTTCTCTGACCATTGGCGAACCCAAACACCAACCTCCTGCTCATGTATTGGAGGCCCTTGTTAACGCGCTCAACGAGGTCTCCCGATACCCGACCATTGGCGGACTACCAGAGCTCAGAGGGCACATCGCCACTTGGCTCCAAAAACGCTTTGACACGCGAGACATCGACCCCGCGACCCAGGTGCTGCCGGTAAACGGGACGCGAGAGGGTTTGTTTGCGATTGCTCAGACCTTTGTAACGCCCAAAAAGCCCGGCGCGGTGGTCATTCCAAATCCCTTTTATCAAATTTACGAGGGCGCCGCCCTACTCGCCGGTGTCCAGCCAACGCTCATACCCTGCCCCCCGGAGCTGGATTATCTGGCAAATTATCGCGAACTCTCAGAGGATGAATGGGCGCAGTGCGACCTGCTCTTTGTCTGCACACCCGGTAACCCCTCAGGCGCGGTGATTCCTGAAAAAGAGCTGCACTTTTTGATCGAAAAAGCAGTAGAGCACAACGTCGTACTGGTGAGTGACGAGTGTTACAGCGAGCTCTATTACGACGAAGCGGCGCCCCCGATGGGTCTGCTGCAAGCGGCAACGACTATGGGGAATACAGACTTTAAACAGTGCCTTGTTTTTCACAGTCTCTCCAAGCGCTCGAACTTACCGGGTTTACGTTCGGGCTTCGTTGCTGGCGATGCTGAGTTGGTTCAAGAGTTTCGCCGCTATCGCACGTATCACGGCTGCGCGATGCCGCTGCACCATCAGCGTGCCAGTATCGCGGCGTGGTCTGACGAGCAGCATGTCGTGGAAAACCGGCGGCTTTACCGCGCAAAGTTTGACTCCGTAACGCAGCGACTGTCGCCGGTATTACCCGTCTCAATACCCCCCGCGGGATTTTATTTGTGGCCCAAGACGCCGATGAGCGATACCGCTTTTGCGCGCGAATTGTTAGCGCAGACCAACGTCGCCGTACTTCCCGGCAGTTTCTTAGGGCGAGAAGTCAACGGCGAGAACCCCGGCGCCGATCACGTACGCATGGCCCTGGTGGCCACACACCAAGAAACTCTGGAGGCGGCCGAGCGAATTGCGACGTGGCTGTCGCGCGGCTAGTGCCTATGAGTCGTAACTTACCAAAGCAGGCGCGCGTAGACTTTATAGACCAAAGGCTCAACGAGCTGTACCCCGAGCCACCCGTCCCGTTGGATCACAGTAATCCGTACACACTGCTCGTTGCGGTTTTGCTCAGCGCCCAGTGTACCGATGAGCGAGTCAACCGCATCACCCCCGCTTTGTTCGAACTGGCTGACAACCCATTTGACATGGCTCAGCACAGTGCGGAAGCCATTAGAGCGATCATCAAACCCTGTGGTCTGTCCCCTCAAAAATCAAAAGCAATACGCCGACTGAGCGAAATATTGATTGAAGAGCACTCGGGGGAAGTGCCTGCTGATTTTGAAAGCCTTGAGCGACTTCCCGGCGTCGGTCATAAAACTGCAAGCGTTGTCATGGCACAATCTTTCGGTGTGCCGAGCTTTCCAGTGGACACACATATTCACCGCCTCGCGCAGCGATGGGGTCTGACTCGCGGTCGCAACGTTGTGGACACCGAACGCGATTTAAAAAAGGTATTTCGTCGCGAGCGTTGGAACGATCTGCACCTGCAGATTATTTTTTACGGTCGCGAGTTCTGCACGGCACGCAGCTGTAATGGGCTGGTCTGCGAGATTTGCACAACGTGCTATCCCGCCCGTAAACACCCCAAGAAAGTTAATAAACCGTAACACCAGCAGGTATTTTCATGGCGACAATCATTTACGGCATTCCGACCTGCGACAGCGTTCGCAAGGCACGGCAATGGCTCAACGCACAAGACATTGAACACACGTTTGTCGACGTGCGTGAATCGACCCCCTCTAAAGCGCTGATCGATGAATGGCTCGCGCGATTGGGCGCCGAAAAGCTCGTTAACAAACGAAGTACTACCTGGAAAAATATGTCTGATATTGAGCGTCATGAAGCGCAGTCCGGTGATACCGCGGCCGTGCTGATTGCGAATCCCACGCTGATCAAACGCCCGGTACTCTCACACGGCAGCGTCCTTGACGTGGGCTTCAAAGCCGATACCTACCGCGTTTATTTTCAGTAACCCGTTGTAAATCAGGAGCGATTATTATGGCCGATAAGATGCATGGATTCGGACTGGGCGTCATCTCTGAGAACGCCAAAGGTGCGATCTTGGATGTGTTTTACCCCACACCCCTTGGCGATGTGACCGGCCCGCTGTCAGACGCAGTCAGCGGCGTTTGTGGTCGACTGGATCGTAGTGACTTAAAAACCCTCGCCAATAATGCCCGAAGTGCTGGGGATGAGGCGCTTGCGGCGCTGTCAGACCGGCTTAGTGAAAGCCCTGCGTCTGTTGTTGCATCCTCTTTGGCAGCCAATGTCGCCCCCGTGTCGGTAGAGGACGCCTACCTCAAACTTCATATGCTGTCACATCGACTCGTGAAGCCTCATGGCACTGATCTCACGGGCGTATTTGGATTGCTACCCAATGTCGCATGGACTGACGAGGGGCCTATTGACCTCAGCGAGCTGGCTGAGCGGCAATTAAGTGCCCGCCTGAAGGGCAAAGTACTGGAGGTCGCAAGCGTCGATAAATTCCCAAAAATGACCAATTACGTCGTCCCTGAGGGTGTCAGAATTGCGCACAGTGCCCGCGTTCGCCTGGGCGCTTATCTTGGCGCTGGAACAACGGTGATGCACGAAGGCTTTATAAATTTTAATGCCGGAACTGCAGGCCCAGGAATGGTCGAAGGCCGCATTTCGGCCGGTGTTATGGTCGGTAAAGGCTCTGATTTGGGTGGCGGTTGCTCAACCATGGGGACCCTGTCCGGCGGCGGCAACATGATCATTTCTGTGGGCGAGGAGTGTCTAATCGGTGCCAACGCCGGTCTGGGTATTCCCTTGGGCGACCGATGCACCATCGAGGCGGGACTGTTTATTACTGCGGGCACTAAAGTTACCGTGCTTGATGACGCAAAGCAGGCCGTTGAAACCACGGCAGCTCGATATCTAGCGGGACGCTCGGACCTCTTATTTCGACGCAACTCGCAGTCAGGTTCGGTAGAATGTCTGACGAACAAAACAGCGATCGAACTCAACGAGAGCCTTCATGCCCATAACTGATTCGGAACACCCCTCTGTCGCGTTGACCAAAGAACTCATTAGCAAGCAGTCGGTAACGCCTGCGGATGACGGCTGTCAGCCTTTACTCGCAGAGCGCCTGTCAAAATTAGGGTTTGATTGCGAATCATTACCCAGAGAAGAAGTACTCAACCTTTGGGCGACACGTGGCACTCACGGACCCACCTTGGTTTTTGCAGGACACACCGATGTGGTGCCGCCTGGACCTCGCGAGCACTGGGACAGCGATCCTTTTGTGCCTACCGAGCGCGGGGGTTTTCTCTATGGGCGCGGGGCCGCAGACATGAAGGCCAGTCTTGCAGCAATGGTGGTGGCAACAGAATCTTTTGTCGCAAACCATCCGCATCACAAAGGGAGAATCGGCTATCTCATTACCGCCGACGAGGAAGGCCCTGCGATTCACGGGACGCGTTACGTCGTCGACACGCTACAGCGCCGAGGGGAATCCATCGACTGGTGCGTCGTGGGTGAACCGTCCAGCACATCGACTTTAGGCGATATCATTAAAAATGGCCGCCGAGGGTCTATTAATGCAACCCTAACGATCAAAGGTAAGCAGGGGCATGTGGCCTATCCACATCTAGCCGATAATCCCATGCATAAGGCGTTTGCAGCACTGACGGCGCTCTCAGAGCTAAGCTGGGATAGCGGCAACGATTACTTTGACCCAACGCAGCTCCAGTTCTCCAATATTCATTCGGGTACCGGCGCAACCAACGTCATCCCAGGAGAACTAGTCGCTGTTTTTAACCTTCGGTTTTCTACCGAGATCACCGCCGATGAAATCCAGTCCAAATGTGAGACGGTGCTCGATGCCACTGGCATCGACTATTCACTCGACTGGCAACTGAGTGGCAATCCGTTTTTGACTGAGCCCGGCGATCTGGTAGACGCGGTCAGGGAGAGCATTATGACCGTGACAGGCGTCAGCACCCAGCTCAGCACGGGGGGAGGAACGTCCGACGGGCGTTTTATCGCGAGCATGGGTAGCCAAATTATTGAACTGGGCCCCATAAACGCGTCTATCCATCAGAGAAACGAACACGTCTTGCTCTCAGACATACCGAAGCTCGCTCGTATTTATGAGGGCATTATGGAACGGCTGCTGACCTAGAGCGTCATCGCGTCGCCCTGCCTCATGAAGTCAAAGTGAGCGCTGGGTACCAGTGTTACAAGACCCTCGAGTAAAACGCGAAAGTAAGCTTCGCTCGCGCGCGACCATACATCAGCGTTACCCGGCAAGATAAAGCGCCAACGGCAGGCAGGATTGAGAGACACGGCAGCCTCCAAAAGCTCGGTTATCCCGACGATCTGTCCTTGGAGATAGTCACTGGCGGATAGCGAACCGCTCTCTTTGTCGCCGCTTGAAAAGTCAAAGGGGTGAAGTTCGCAAAAAATGTGCGCCGGAGCCTCGTTTTGGCGAAGCCAATCGATCAGTCTCGCCCGACCCTCTACCGTCCTCATATCGACATGGAGGTGATCCGCAAGACTCGCGATATTTGGATTTCTCTCACTGTTGGCGTAAACCCATCGGTAACCCAAGGCTTTTGCCGCAGTCGCGACTTCGGTCGGAAAGTAACGCCCAACGTACAAAACACTCTTTTCCACGTCTCCCCTCCCCCTTTATTTTACAATGACGTCAAAGCGGACGGTCTTGCCAGCGATACTGTATGAGGGCTTGCTCACCCCTAACGATGGCGCCTTTACCGGACGCTTGACCACCACACGATCAACGGGCTGTGCCACCGCCCAAGTCAGCAGTGCCTCAGCATTCGGGGCTCCCGACGCATCGGTAAACAGTGCCTGGACTGTCGCCAAGTCTTTTTTCACGGCCGCTGACTTGCCGCGCTCGGGAAACATAGGGTCAATGTAGATCGCGTCGAATCCCTCAAGCGCCCGTTCGCAACTGTCCCCGGTTACAACAGTCATATGATCTGCGGCCTCAACCACCTTTGTGTGTGCACTGAGTAGCGCGAGCTCACGAGCCTGATTTAAGAGGAATCCCAGCGGCACAGACCACTCCGACAAAACGACGTCACATCCAAGGTCCGCCAACACAAAAGCATCTCGCCCAAGTCCTGCTGTTGCATCAAACACGCGCGGTTTTACATCGTGCTTTACCCCAACTGCACGACCCAATGGCTCATTGTGGCCCGACTTTCGCCGGTGCAACATTTCGGGGGCCGAAAAATCGATGCAGACTCGGCCCAGTCTCGGCCGTTGAAGGCGCTGAAGCCATGACCTGTCTGTATCGACAACCAGTGCAACACCGGAATCAAGACCTTCAATCGAATGCGCATACGCCAGCCCCAAGTCCAATGCCACAGACTTTGCAAGAGACTGAACCGCATGAGAGGCAGGCGTCACAAGGCACGACATTAGCGATTTCTCACGCCCAAAGACAGCGTACGACCTTCAAGCTCAAGGGTAAAACCTACATTGTGCGCGCTCTGACTCAAACCGTGTTTGTCCGTCACCTCAATGAGACGCTCATCAGGCTGACCTGCCGACCACGGCTGAAAATGAATCTTCGTCAACCGGTCTTCATCAACACGTATACCGGACATATCGAGAAGCTCATCACGCGAGTGACATAAAAACTCGGCTGGCGTCGCAGGGACATCGCTATCAGGCAGCAGTGCTAAAAAATCACCCATGTGTATGCCCGCTGGGGGAACACTCTCCACTAATCGGGCAAGCTTGATGGTCACGTCACCCACGATATAGCTCAAAACGGTTGGATTGATCCCTTCTGCCTGCGATAACTCGTAGTGACTACCAATATGAAACGCAGAACGCAGTGTGGGCACCGATCCAAACTGCGACTTCTCACGCGCGACCGCATTGTCAATTAAGACCAACAAGAAGAAGGTCAGTAAGTCGGCGTTGGGGAAAACCCCTAGATCTCGATTCCAAACATAATAGCCATCTCCCGTGGTAGTCCGCGCAAAATTGACTTCGATTCCCTCGCGCTTGAGCTTGGAATAGGCTGAGTTCATAGAGTAAGACAGACTATTGAGTTGGCTCGCTTGTTCAAAGGGCCGAAACAACGAAAAATCGGCGATATCAAACAGTACGACGGCTCGGCTTTCCTCGTGACCGAGACTGTAACGCTTGATCATGGAATCGATCTGCGCGACGGTCTCATCGTCCTCAGTTAAGGCTTGATCCAATTTTACAAAACTTGGCGCCACGCCGAGTTTACGGGCGATCTCGAAAATTTCAGTGTGCGCTTTAAAGCGACTGCCAGAAATCAAATCTCGAACGAAATCCTCGTTCTGCTCTCCCACTCCCGAGGGGTGATTAGGTGACGTGAAATTACCTAAAAAGTAATGCGGAACAACAATGGTGAGCAAGCCGTTGGGATCAAACGCCCAACACAACAGAATACTCTGCCCAAGTCGCCATTGCTTTTTTAGGGTTATTTCAAGTTGGTCTAGGGCCACCTTTCCTCACCGAGCAATTAATCGATTATTTTCGCATGCGCGATTCAAGTGCATCTCGAACTTAAGCTTCTGCACTGGCATCATACCGACTCGGCAAGCGGAATTCGTCATGGTATCAACTTTATCGACATCAATGCTCAGTGAGTCCCACAAGGCTAGGTCCCTGGGACGTATTTGGACTGGCATTTTGATCGTTCCATTGATCGCACTCACATCGTGTAGCGGGCTAGCAAAATATGACATCACGCTGAATGAGCGAAGCCTTTACTCACCCAGAAGCCTCTTCGAGGACTACCACATAGCCGACCCCGGACTTGCATCTTGCGTGGCACAAGCCATTGAGGACGGACTGATCTATACCTCGAGCGGACTTGAGGTACTCAACTGCTCCGATGCTGGTATTCGATCACTGTCGGGGCTTTCGCAGTTTCAGGCACTTCAGCGAATCAAGCTCACGGATAACGCGGTACGTAATCTTGTGGAAATCACGAGTCTTGAGCGCCTCATCGAACTACAACTCGATAATAATCTCATTGTCGATATCGTCCCTTTAGTGAATCTAACGGCGTTAGAACAGGTCAACTTAGTCGGCAATGACGCGCTGCAGTGTCACAGTCTCGCTCGATTCAATGACCAGGTTCAGGTCATGAAACCGGAGCATTGCTAGTGCTCACCTACTGGATTTATCGCGGGATTGCCGCGCTGCCACTGCGAACGTCTTACGGCCTTGCGCGAATCTTTGCGTGGCTGACAGAGTTTGTCTTTCGCTATCGGATCAAGACTGTCGACAGCAATCTACGGAATGCGTTTCCCGACAAACCCGAAGCGTGGTACGCGCAAACACGTCACGCATTTTATCAGCAGTTCGCAGAGGTCGCGGTCGAGGCGCTGTACGCCTGGCGCATACCCAAAGAGGAACTTGAGCGCAGAATGACCCTAAAAGGCTGGGAGCCCCTCATGTCCGAAGAAGGGACGCCGGCACCCGGGATCATACTCGCCCTGCATCACACCAACTGGGAGTGGCTCACACAACGTGCAAGCTTGGCGGCAAGAGCCCCGTTTGACGGCGTTTACAAACCCTTGCATGACCAAGGTGCTGATCGATTTGCACTGGAGTCACGCGGGAAATTCGGGGGGACGCTAGTGACCATGAAATCCATTGGGAAATACGTCTTAAAAGCACGAAGAGCCAATCGAGTATTGGCTCTGCTCGCTGACCAGTCTCCCGGAAAAAAAGAGGTGGCCTATTGGACTGACTTTTTAAACCAACCCACGGCATTCTTTATGGGACCTGCGACGCTTGCTCGCCTCACGCGCTACCCCGTCTATTTCGCAAGGACACGACGGATTTCTCGGGGCCACTATGAGGCAGAACTTCTCGAATTGTGTGCGACTCCAGGCTCCCTGTCAGAGGATGAACTCATCGAACGGTACGCTCAGATGTCCGAAGAGGCGATACGCCTTCAGCCGGAAAGTTATTTATGGTCGAATCGACGATGGAAGCTTAAGCCCCCTCAAGCAACGCGAGAAACACCACCGGATGACTCAGATGTCGTCCAACCAAACCCTTGAGTTTGAGTCGCGTAAATGATCTTCACTTTCTGCTGCTCAGCCAGTGGCGTTAGGAGCTCAGCCACCCGATCAACAGAGTTGTTTTGCTCAGAGATATGACCCGCGATCACAACACGCGGTGCCAAATCGCCCAGAGCGGTCAGCATGGTGGTCGCCTGTTCATTGTTTAAGTGCCCAAAGTCCCCTGAGACTCTGCGCTTTAAGACAGCGGGATAAGGCCCACGTCGCAACATCTCCAAGTCATGATTAAACTCGAGCAATAGGAGATCACACCCCTTATAAGCCTCTAAGACGTGGGGCGATACCCAACCCAAATCGGTGAGCACACCCACACAAGACGCACCAAAGTGAAAACGGTATTGCACCGGCTCTCGCGCATCGTGAGGCACCGTAATCGCGTTGACCTCTATATCGCCAATCGTGAAGCTGGAATCGCTGTCGATGCGCACCAGCGAGCGTACGGCGTCGAGTTTTCCTGACGCCACGGTGCCATGTGTCGCAAACACCTGTGCCCCAGCAGCTTTTGCCACCGCAGCCACCCCCCCGATATGATCTGAGTGCTCGTGCGTCACCAAAATGGCATCAATATCGGAGATATCAACACCCAGCTGCGGCAAACGTACAAGCATCTCCCGAACAGGGAATCCGCAATCGATGAGAATAGTGGTCTCGTCAGTCGCCACCAGCGTTGCATTGCCCTTGCTGCCTGAGCCAACCGAGGCAAGGCGCAACATTACGTGATATTGCCCTGGAGAAGTGTCAGAAGACCCTGTTGTTCCAACTGGCTGATCGACTGACCTTCAGCACCTAGAACGTTAATCGTAACCTGCGATACCGTCTGTGTTGTCAGCTGTACCCGAAACTCCTTACCGATCAGAGGGTCATCGTCTTCACTACCGAACATCCAGCCGAACCACCCAGCACCGTCCTCACCCTCTGGCCCCAGATAAGTGACGTAGAACAGTCCAGCACTGCGATTCTTGTCGTCGAGTCGAAAGCCCGCGTCGGTAAACCCTTTTTCCGTGGCCGCCCAGGCGCGATTGAAGGGAAGTTCGAGCCGCAGGCGCGCACCATCAGCGGATTCTTCGAGTGCAATGCGCCCGGCACCGGTCATGGCTTTTTCCGCCATCATGGACACGGGTGCGGACTCCGCACTGTTGGCGATAAATTGCGCAATATTGCGAAGCATCGTTTGCTCAAGGTCGGCGTCGTCAGAGTTTTCTGGCCAGCGACCGACATCAATATCCTTGGCCGTGTTTTGTTGCAGTACGTGGAGTTCAGACGTGTTGCGTTGAACACCTGAGTCGACCCTAAATCGGAACCGCGCTTCTAAGCTGCGGTCCTCGAGTAATACAAATCCGGTGTCAATCAGTCCGCCCGTCGCATCAACACCCACTACGTCAATGCCACTGCTCACAAGAAACGCGCGCACTTGAGGCCACAGTTGTCCGGGAGGCACATTAACCACGGCCCAACTGCTGTTGCCAAGCCGCTGCAAGCGCACCGCGTCGAGCTGAGAGCCTGCGGTTAACGGCGCAGGTCGTGGCGCCTGACCGGTAACAGGAATCGTAAGATTCACTGCAACCTCGGGAATCGGGAACGCTTGTTGAATCGCCTCCGAGTCCAGGTCTTCAGGAACCGTCATCGGATCAGCTTCGATCGCTGTTTCATAGTCTCCCGCAAGCTCTAATTCTGTTTCCCACGGGATGATACTGCCCGACTCGGGGAGCAAACTGCAGCCTGCCAGCCAGACCATCAAAACGGTTGCTAATGTGGTTTTCACTCTACGCATTCTTCAATCGCCTTGGTCAGCTCGCCCCTGTACTGCTCAGACAGCGGCATCAGCGGTAATCTCATAGTAGGATCGATCAGCCCCATGTGGCCCATCGCATATTTAACTGGAATTGGGTTCGACTCAAGAAACAACGTCTTGTGCAGTGGCCGAATCGTGGCATCGACGGCTCGCGCGCCGGCATGGTCGCCACCCAGAGCCAAACGGCACATTTCCGCCATTTTCGCGGGTGCCACGTTTGCCGTAACCGAAATACACCCCTTTGCGCCCGCCTCCAACAAATCACAGGTCGTGCCGTCATCGCCCGAGTACACCGCAAACCCTTCGGGCAGTGACTTAATCAGCGATGCCCCTCGTGCAACGTCGCCAGTTGCATCCTTTAAACCCACAATATTTTCCACCTGGCTTAAGCGCAGCGTTGTCTCAGCCGATAAATCGCACCCGGTTCGCGAGGGGACATTGTAGAGAATAATCGGCAAGTTAATGGCTTCAGCGACCGACTTGAAGTGCTGGTATAGGCCTTCTTGCGAGGGTTTGTTGTAATAAGGCGTGACCAACAACGCGCAGTCAGCACCGCCTTCAGCCGCCGCGACCGTAAGCTCAACGGCCTCGAGCGTGGAGTTGGATCCTGTACCGGCCATAATCGGAATTCTGCCGCCGGCATGGCTCACACCAAAACGTATGACCTCCCGGTGCTCCGGGTGACTTAAGGTCGAACTTTCACCGGTGGTGCCCACGAGTCCGAGTGCCGCGGTGCCATTCTCAATGTGAAAATCGATCAGTCGTTCGAGCGTTCGCCAATCGACATCACCCGATTCTGTCATCGGTGTTACCAGCGCAACTATGCTTCCGGTTATCATCGGTGTACTCCAGCGATGGGAAAATTCGAGGTGAGGATCAACATGGTGCGGCAATTATCCATTTCGAGAGCAGTTTCACAACCTGAATTACTGACGCTCAGGGGCGTCAGCTCTCTGTTTCTTTTATTTATGGTCGTTTTGACAGCGCCCAGTGCGATGAGTTCCGAATTTGAAGTCCAAATTCAGTCACTCACTGCCATCGACCGGCAGTATATGGGGGAACAGAGAAAAACCGTTGAAGGACTTGCAAACCGACTGGGCCGACGAGTTTCAGGCATTGCCACGCGCGACCTGAACACGCTACAAGAAATCATCGACCGTCGCTGGGTGGACGCCGAGGATGTCCAAACGCAACAAGCTTTGGGCATCGTTTTTGGCGACCTGCTTGCTGAAGAACTAGACTTTGACTGGGTGATTTACCGAGACAAGAAAGGTCGCTCACGAGCACTGCGCTATCGCGAGGAGGATATTTATGTGTTTCCAATCACCCTCATCTCTCGACGTCTATCAGCCGGAGCGGCACTAAGTGTCGCTTCATTGTTCGAGGAACAACTGCAAAAGCAGCGACCCAAGCTACCCGGTGCTCGCTGGATGCCCGATTAGTTAAGGGCTTGAGTACTCGTAACTGCGCTCATACGCGATCACACCGTCGGACCACTGTGCGCGATGGCGCTCGCCGGTTGCCTGTGGATTAGCGTCTTCGTAGCCGGCGTCACCGGGATACAGCATGACCACATTTTTTTCAGCTTGCGCACAGACTTTCGGGAAAAAATAGGGTGGCACCCTCGAGGCAACCGCATTGAGAATCTGCGCGACAGACGTTTGATGTGCCAAGTCTTGGAGGCTTACAACTGTGGGCGGAGGCAGTCGGAGCGCACCCCGCTCATGCTCCTCAATCGCCGTTTGAGGACTCACCCAGCGTGACTCAACCATTTCTTCGCCATCGACCCTGACTGCCGCATTCTCGGGAAGTCGAGCCACGTAAAACCAGGTGGCAAACCGGCGCGCCATTCCCGCCGGCGTTAGCCAGTGCGAAAAACAAATGAGTTCCGACGTGTTCAGCACAATAGCCGCTTCTTCGTGCAACTCTCGTACAGCTGCATTCGCGGCTTGCTCAACCTCCCTGGGCGCTGCGTCACCGGCCTCAACCTTTCCACCGGGGAACATCCAAACATCACCCATATTTTTTGCCTGGGGGTTGCGCTTCAATAAGAGTACTTCTGGCCCATTCAGTGCGTCGCGAAGCAGTAAAACAGTCCCCGCAACAATCGCGCCCTCGCGATCGTCATTGGGCAGTTCAATGTCAGTAAGCATAGTTACAGGCAAAGCACTGCAGGTAGGTGTGCTTGGGGTCTTTAAACTGCGACATCATGACGAACGGCTCATGAATGGGCGCAAGCCAGGCCAGTGCTGTGCCCACAGGCTGGGGCACTGAGATCCCAAAGCTGTTTCCTAACTCCTCGAGTATGAGCTGCTGAGGCGTGATGGGCATGCCGAAACGTCTCGTCTCGTAAGCGTCTAATTGTGCAAGCGCTGCCGCAGAGGAGATTGCATCGTCAAGACCACCCAGCTGATCAACCAGTCCAATCTCTTGAGCGTCTCGTCCGATCCAAACCTTGCCGCCCGCAAGCGCATCCACCTCGGCAAGGCTCATGTCTCTCGACACAGAAACCAGCGACAAAAAGTCATTGTAAACACCGTTAATAACCGCTTGAAAGATTCGCTCTGAATGCTCATCCAGTCCGCGACTCGGATCAAAACTACCGGCCATTGTAGTTGTCCCCACGCCGTCCACCGTGGCACCCACGTAATCAAAAACACCCTCAATCGTTGGGAAAACTGCAAAAGCGCCAATACTGCCGGTGATTGTCGTTGGCATGGCCCAAATTTCATCAGCTGCAGCGGCGATCCAGTAGCCTCCGGAGGCTGCTGCCCCACCCATGGAAACGACAATGGGTACGCCATCAGCGGCTATAGCATTGACTTTTGAGCGAATCACTTCGGATGCAAACACGCTGCCACCCCCCGAGTTAATTCTCAAGACTATAGCCGCAGCCTCGTCCTCGACGGCGCGCTCGAGCTGCTCCACGACCGTGTCACTGCCGGCCGAGCCCTGCGAACTGTTACCGGGCACCAACGTGCCCTCGATAGGCACAACCGCGATCAACGGCATCTCGCTATCAATGGGTTCGCGTATATCCGCCACGTAACGTTTAAGGCCGACGACTTCCAGCTCACCGTCTGCGTCCATGGCATCGACGATCTTCAGAATGTGCGCTTCACGTTCATCACCGTGTAACAGCGCATCCACGTAGCCCTCAGCCAAAAAAGTCTCCGCTAAGTCACCACCGTGTGACTCAAGTCGACTCGGGAAATCATTGACAAAGCGAGTGACCTCACCCGGCTCCTTGCCTCTACCTGCCTCTACGACAGCGGTGTAATCGCCCCAAAGGCTGTCCAACCATTTGGCCACAACTGTACGCTCTTGGGCCGACATATCGTCACGCATAAAAGGCTCGACCGCAGACTTATTATCGCCTGCCCTAAAGACGTGGAAGTTCACTTTTACATTATCGAGGAATTGCTTCAGGTACGTGCGGTAGACGCCAAATCCCATAAGACTGACACCGCCCTCGGGATGCAAGACGATCTCATCCGCCTGCGAGGCGAGAAGGTACTGCGACTGCGTAAAGTAATCACCAACAGCAACAATAGGCTTCCCGCTGTCTGAGAACCGATCTAACGCGTCGATAATCTCCATCGCTTGACTCGTCGAGGGACCCATTAGGTTCTCAAGATCCAATACGATTGAGGTGATTCGGTCATCCTGAGCCGCCGCATCGATCCCTTCGATCACGGTCGCAAGCAGTGTCTCGCCCGCGAGATCATTTGCGAACAACGCATCCAGCGGCTCCAGCGGCGCTCTACTCTCAACCAGCGTGCCGCTTGGCGCAATCAGCAGACCCGCCTTTTCGGGCAATGGTGCAGGCGTCCCCTCAGACACACCGACCGATAAGGCAACAAGGAAAACACCGACAAACACCAGCGGGACGAGAACCGTAATGGCCTTGCTGATACCGGAAAGAATGCGCCATATGGCCTTTAACAAATCCATTTCTTAGTCCTTAAAGGGGTTCATCCCACGTTTTTCTCGACCGCGAAATCGAAGGTAGGCGGTACACACACAAAAGAGCAGTACGATAATGACTAAACCACTCACAACAATAATGTTATTGGGGCGAGCGAAAGTGTCTTCAACTGCACTGATGAAATAAAACAGCAGTAGCAAGCAATACCAAATCAGCCAGACAAGGTTGTCTTTCGCAACCCCTACGAGAAACACAAGTAGCGGCAGCACTGACAGAACCCAAACCGGCCAACGCGCACCGAGTTGCAGTAGCTCAAGTCCACCTTGGAGCACCAAGGCGCCACTGAGCACCCAGAGCGCAATCCACAACCAACGGGTCAAAAATCCGCGTTCCATCATGCCGGCACCTCCATTAGCGCAAAGCGCGCGAGTCGTCGTCCAAGCGCCTGGCAAAGCGACGCCTCGTGCTCGGAAAGCTGTCCATCTAACGCCCCTGCTTGCGCCCAATGACTCGGACCATAGGGCGTTCCTCCAGACTGAGTGGCCTGTAGCTCAGGCGCGCTGTAGGGCAAGCCAACATAGATCATTCCATGGTGCAGGAGCGGTAAGGCCATGCTCAACAACGTGCTCTCTTGGCCGCCGTGGAGTGATGCTGTCGAGGTAAAAACACCCGCAGGCTTGTCGATCAGCGCACCGCTGATCCACAAAGAAGACGTACTGTCGATAAAATACTTCAGTGCGGCCGCCATGTTTCCAAAACGGGTTGGACTGCCAAGCGCCAGCGCTGCACATCCGCTCAAGTCCTCGTGATCGCAATACACCGGCCCCTCATCGGGCACGTCAGCAATGACCGGCCGCTCTGTCTCCGCGCTAACCGCTGGAACTGTTCTAAGCCGCGCCTCAACGCCTTTCACGTGAGACACCCCACGCGCCACCTGACGGGCCATTGCTTCTGTGGAGCCATGCCGCGAATAATATAAAATCAACACATAAGGATCGCTCACTGACTACCTCTACACTGCATCATCATGAGCCCATTTTAGCATGCCGACGCAAAGGTTCAGAGCGCGCTATAATTATCTCGCTCTCAAAGGTGACTCCCAATGCGTGAAACACTCCTCATTGTTCTCTGTCTTAGCTGCATAGGATGCACGTCGGACGACCCAATGACTCAGCCAGACCGCTGGAAGGTCGTGAATTTTTGGGCGATATGGTGCAAACCCTGTCGCGAAGAGATTCCTGAATTGCGCCGACTGGATGCGCGAGAAGACGTCTCTGTCTTGGGCGTGAACTTCGACGGCAAGCAAGGTGACGATCTTGCCGCGGATGTTGCCAGCCTAGGAATCACCTTCCAAAACATCGAAGACCCTTCACAAGCACTGGGGTTGCCACGCCCAACCGTACTGCCCACGACGCTGATCATTACGCCCTCGGGAGAGCTCGTTGCGACGTTGGTTGGACCGCAAACAATCGAGTCCCTCGAGGCCGCGATTCACCAAACCGAATCGGATCAGTAACACCTTTTTTAAACAAAAAAACGCCGGCTAAAAAGCCGGCGAATTAAAGGAGCCACTCAAATCGGGAGATGATCACTCATCTGACCCTCAGACGTTTCCCTCGCGCTGCGCCCGCCGCAACGCCATCTGCTGGACATAGTTTAAGAACGCAATGAAACAGAAAAGTTCCAAAAAAAATAAAACTTTTTTTAATTTATTCGCTAACGCGCCAGACGGCGGAGCCTGCCTGACCACTTCCCGAGGACACCGTCAGCTCGACCTCCACTAAATCGGGATCGTCAGCCAACCCGACGAGCTCATTGAGTAGTAAGTGCGATAGCTCCTCCACCGTGACATTCGCAACCGGTAGCACCCAGGTTTCATCACTGCGAAACTTAAGTACTGTCCCGTCAAAGGTGGCGTGTATTTCATCACCCTCGTGTGCCAGTGTTTGATAAGGCGAAAACTCGGGCAGCAACATGTATTCGTCGTATCGATCGCAAAGCGCTTTGATCCGTTTCTTGTAAACGTTGTAGTCCGCCGAAAACCCATTGTTTCCCATTTTTGCGACGATACGCACGGAGACAAAGTAGTTGTGTCCGTGTAGTCGCTCCCGCTCGGTCGCCGAAAAAATGGTGTAGTGAGCGGCGGAAAATTTATGTGCTTCTTTTTCAATGTGAAGCGTAGTCAATCGTGTCAATGAACATTCCTTTTTTTGACGCTAAGAGCGGAATCAACAGTCGCATGATGGCAAAAAAGACCCCACAACCCCGAGTAAGCAATCCTAGCCGATGATTGTCGCGTAGGATAACCTGCGATTAAACAAGAGGTCTTTACAAATTCGTATGAACGATACTGCCATTATTACAGGAGCCAGCTCGGGAATAGGTGCGGCCACTGCCGAGCAGTTCATAGCAAAGGGCTTTTCAGTTATTAATATTGCCAGACGCCCCAGCCCTGTGGCCGGCGTTGTCAACGTCGCGGCGGACCTCGGCTCTGACGAGGGTGCACTGCGAGCGGCGACCGAGTGCAAAGCACATTTGGCGGCGGATGGCGGGCGCATCACCCTGATCCATAACGCCTCACTGATGCTCAAAGACACCGCCAATGACTGTGAAACGCAGGCGCTGATGCGTGTAATGGCTGTTAATGTCCTGGCGGTAAACACGCTTAATCGTGAACTCATTGGCTCTATGGCGGCGGGGTCCAGTATTATTTACGTGGGCTCTACGCTGTCAGAAAAAGCGGTCTCCGGCGCCTACAGTTACGTGATCAGTAAGCATGCCCAGCTCGGTCAAATGCGAGCGACGTGTCAAGATTTAAGTGGCTCAGGCATACACACGGCAATGGTTTGTCCTGGATTTACCGACACCGAGATGTTGAAGCAACATCTGGGTGGCGATGTCGACCTCATGCGCGAAATTGGCTCGCAAAACAGTTTTGGCCGACTCGTAAAACCTGAAGAAATTGCCAACGTGGTGGTTTGGGCCCACGAGAGTCCTGTGGCCAATGGCTCAGTTATTCACGCCAATCTGGGACAAAAGGAACATTGAGCACCGTCACGCAAGCCGCACTCACCGAACGCCGAGAGCGTGTTTTCCTGATTCTCGCTGGGGTATTCCTCAGCGCAATGACTCTACTCAACATCATTGGCATCACGAAGTTTATTCAGCTCGGCCCGCTGGCTTTGGCGGTGGGCGTTCTTCCTTACCCTTTGACTTTTCTTTGTACAGATCTGATCTGTGAGCTCTACGGGAAGGCGCGCGCAAATTTTCTGGTGACCGTCGGACTGTTTATCAACGCACTAATTTTGCTGGTCATGACGGCAGGACAATACGCCCCCGCTGTCGATCCTGCGAATATGCCGCCGTGGCAAATCCTGCAACTCGGAGCGCCCGTGCCGCTGCCCACCGGTGAAGTGCTTGAGGGTAACGTGGAGCTGTTTTCACTGATGTATGCCATGACCAGCGGCGCAGTAACCGCCTCAATGGTGGCGTACATCACAGCGCAATACTGCGACGTTCAGTTATTTCACTTCTGGAAGCGGGTCACAAAAGGGAAGCACCTCTGGATCCGAAACAATTTCAGCACCTTGCTCAGCCAACTTGTTGATTCGGTCATGGTGGTCACCGTGACGTTCGGCGCCGTGTTTTATCGCGGCGAGATGACCCTTGAGACGCTGTTGATTTTAGTCGCGAGCAATTATGCGTTTAAAGCCACGGTGGCCCTACTCGACACCATTCCACTGTACATTTTAGTGGCGCAGCTTCGACGTTATTTACAATTAGCTGAAGATGAGATTGCCGCAGCACACTGAGGCGGTGTCAGTAGCCCAGCGTTTTTAAAAACGGGATAGTGGGCGCGCGCTGCTCGACCAAACTAGACTCATCGATCGAGCGAATAATTCGTTCAGCATCTGCAGGTGTTCGTCGAATACGCAGTCCCAGAAACCGAGCCACTTCAGGCGTAAACGACAGCCCACGGGCATCCGCAAGACGCACGAGCAGCGTCTCAAAATCCGCGTCACTCCAGACTGGCAACTTGAAGACTGACAGGAGAGAAAGTCGCGATTGCAAATCAGGCAAAAACGAATTCAATCCCGACGGCGCCGTTCGTGCGGACACTAAAAATGGGGTCGAATTTTGCATACAGCGATTAAAACAGTGAAATACGCCTTCCTGCCAAATACGATGCTCACTCAGCAGATGAATATCGTCTATGACCACGAGCGATTCATGCTCTGCCGCCTCAAGAACGGCCTCTGGCGGATATTCAAGGACTGCGCCCGTGGGGATGTAACGAACCGACGCCGACTGCGCCGCGCAGGACGCCTGAAGCAGGTGACTCTTACCTTCCCCCGCACCGCCCCAAACGAAAACACCTTGATCACGCGCGCTGGCCACCTGCTGCACCGCACTCTCAAGATGCTCGGTCTCTAAACGAGACACCCAATGCGCCCAAGTTGCATCAGGATCGATCGAAATGGGTAAGACAAGTTGAGCCGACTGAACCGTCATAAGTCTGAGTTACTCAGCGTTATACGCATCGGTTGAGAGGTAGACTTCTACAATTCGTCGTCCAAAGACCAACAAAACTGCTGCAACAGGCAGCGCAATAAGGACGCCCGTAAACCCGGCCAACTGACCACCCGCCATGAGCGCAAAAATAACAGCCACTGGGTGCAAGCCAATCCGATCGCCCACTAAGACAGGCGTTAAAAGAAAACTCTCGATCAGCTGTCCTATCAAAAATATCAGTGCTACGGCGCCTAACGACCAGGGATCGATCCCGTATTGAAAGTAGGCGACAACCATCGCACTACCAACCCCGATGACCGAGCCCGCATAGGGTATTAGGCTCGCAACACCCGCGGTCACACCCAAGACTACCGCGTAGTTCAGTCCCACCACCCAAAGGCCGACGCTATACATGAGCGCCTGAGCGCCCATGACCACGAACTGACCGCGAAGAAACGCCTCAAGTACGGTGTGCGCTTCAGATACCGACGCTTGAACCGTGGATACCCAAACCCGCGGCACAAGTTTTAAGAGTCCGGCCATCATTAAATCCCAGTCACGCATGAGATAAAATGCGACCACGGGGATAAGTGCCACATTGAGCAGCAAGGCAATCAACGAAAGACTCGACGTTGTCACCCGCTGAACCACGCCGCCAGTCACTTGACCCACCGATTGCCAGTGTTCTGACAGGCTGGTTTGCCAATCGATGGTCGGCAAAGACACGGGACTGAGGCTCAATTGCGTTTGCAGATAGGGCACGGCGATCTGCGAGACCCAAAGGTAGGCGTCAGGTATCGCCGCGGCGAGTTGAGAAAGCTGTTGAATCAAGAGCGGCACGACAATGCCCGAAACGACAATGACTAGCGTCATTAATAACGCAAAAACAATGACCACGCCTGACGAGCGAGAATAGCCCCGCGCCTCGAGTCGATCGACGATAGGGTCGCCCAGATAAGCGATGAGTGCGCCGACGATAAACGGCATCAAAATATCGCTTAATTGCACGAAGAAAAACACGACTACTAGCGTCACAATTAGAACAGGAAGCCAGCGCGAGCGGCTGTTAGCGTCAGACAGTTTGTTGGTCACTGGATCGTCTCCCAAGTCAAATTCAGCTGCTCTCGATTGAGTACTGATTGAACGCGCAAGCCCGATCGATTGGGAATCAGGCGCGCCACCTCTTCCGCGCTAGACACCCCCACCACACGATAAGTGAGCGTGTTTTCACCCGTTGATTCAATGCGCAGATCGACCAACTGGGCAAGTTCGGTGAACACAGCGGAAACAGAACGATAGTCGGCAAACGACGCGACACCGGAGACGGTCACAGCGATCGCGCTGGACCTATCGAATTGCTGCAGCGTCACCGCAAGCGAATCACGCATCTTATCCGTCGCAAGATCAACGCCGGCAGCCCATAGCGCGTTGACGTCACTCTCCCGCAGCTGCAGATGGCTCTGATTCTCTGGACCCACGAAATACCAGTCAACGAGACGGCTTGAGTCACTCAGCTCGATCCAGCGACCAATCAGCGAGTACTCAGAGCCATAACGGCGAGATGCGGCGCGAACACGATCGAAATCCCGACTCCAAATGGTCGACACGGGTACGGCCGCCGCATCGGTTAAATCAAGGAGCGGAAATCGCACCTCAAGACCTCGCGCTTCAAATAAAGCAAGCGCCGGCGTCAGTAACTCCGCATCGTCGGACCGAGCCGCAAATCTCCTGGAAAACGGCTCATCAAGCGCAACCCAGGCAACCACTGGTGGTCGTCGTTGCTCCCAATAAGGTACCGATTCGTCTCTAAACAAGCCGCGGACAAACGCGTCATCAAATTCGAAAAACACAACAAGTGCAGCATCCACATCGCGATAGCTGTAGAGCAGAACATGCTCTTGCGCCGCACGCACAGCACGCTCAAAGGCGGGCTCAACGATAATCGCTTCATTACCAGAAACTCTCACAAAGAGCCGGCTAAGCCCTAACTGAGCAGCCCTCGTCAACTCCGCATCGCTCCGGTCCGACACCGTCACGAGCTCAGAAAAAAAGCCCTCTTGTGCCGCGTTACTGCCCAAGGGCAATGCAAAACCGCAGACGAGAAAAAAAACAAAAAAGATTGTGTGAAAACGTCTCATATTGGCAGTTTACCAGCGAAAGTTCGGTTGGTCGCTTTCCTCTAAGTTTTCCAGCGAGTAATCTTCGGACCGTGGAGAGAGGCACGGTATGACAGACAAGCAAAAAACCCAAGGACTGACTTACAAAGATGCGGGCGTCGACATCGATGCCGGCAATGCACTTGTGGAACGTATTAAGCACATTTCGAAAGCAACTCGGCGCCCAGAAGTAATGGGTGGACTGGGTGGCTTTGGCGCGCTGTGTGAAATTCCTGAAGGTTACCGGAGCCCAGTTCTGGTCTCCGGTACGGACGGCGTCGGGACAAAACTCCGACTCGCCATGCAACTGGGTCGGCACAAGACGATTGGCATCGACCTTGTCGCCATGTGCAGTAACGACATTGCTGTTGTGGGCGCCGAGCCTCTGCTCTTCCTCGACTATTACGCCACAGGCAAACTCAATATCGACGTTGCCGCCGATGTGATTGAAGGCATCGGAAAGGGTTGCGAGCTCGCCGGAGCCGCTTTGGTAGGCGGCGAGACCGCTGAAATGCCGGGTATGTACGAAGGCGACGATTACGATCTGGCCGGTTTTTGTGTGGGTGTCGTTGAGAAAAACAAAATCATAGACGGGCACAACGTGGGACCGGGCGATGCAATTATCGGCATTTCCTCTTCGGGACCACACTCCAACGGCTACTCGTTAATTCGTAAGATTATTGACGTGACTCAAGCAGACCTGTCACAAACCTGCGGTACAACATCGCTGGCCGATGCCCTGATCGAACCCACGCAGATCTACAACAAACCGCTCCTGGCACTTCAGCGCGAAATCCGACCTCATGCACTCGCGCACATTACAGGCGGTGGCCTCTTGGAGAACATACCGAGAATACTGCCAGAGGGCTGCTCAGCAGTATTGGATACCCAATCGTGGACAATGCCTCCCGTCTTTCAGTGGCTGGCCAATGCAGGAGGGGTCTCCGACACCGAAATGTATCGGACCTTTAACTGCGGTGTTGGTATGACCCTCATCGTGGGTGCGAGCAAAGCCGACGCCGCAATGCAACTTCTTACCGAGCGGGGTTTAGATTGCTGGTTGCTTGGAGAAATAAGAGAGGGCAATAGTGTGGTGGAGTTCGCTTCTTGAGCGCAGCTTCAAACAAGCGCATTTCCATTCTCATTTCCGGGCGCGGCTCTAATATGGAGGCCTTCCTAGCCGCCCAGCAACAGCGATCCTTGTCGGGAAGCGTGGTTCGCGTCATCAGTAATCGCCCCAGTGCAGCAGGACTCCAGACGGCGAAGACGCACGGCATTCCTACCGCCATCGTTGACCACACGCAATTCGATTCTCGTGAATCGTTTGACGCGGCATTGGCCAATGTTGTCGCCAAGGACCAACCAGACGCAGTGGTGCTTGCCGGCTTCATGCGCATTCTCACGCCGATTTTTATTAACCGGTTTGCGGGAAAATTATTGAACATTCACCCCTCATTGTTGCCCAAGTATCCCGGGCTTAACACGCACAAGCGCGCCATCGAAAATGGCGATAGCGAAGGAGGGGCAACCGTGCACTATGTGACCAATGAACTCGACGGCGGACCACCCATACTTCAGGCGCGAGTCCCGATTCGGCAAAACGACACCGACGTAACGCTGGCTGCGAGAATTCTCGAGTACGAACACAAAATCTTCCCTGAGGCTGTGAACTGGCACTTGGAAGGCCGTCTTTACCAGCACGCTGAAGGTGCTGTTTTGGATGGCAAAAAATTATCGACTACCGGTGCACAATGGAGCAGCGCTGAGTGCGTTTAGGGCTTTATCTTGCGGTCTTTTTTCTGACACTGATGAGCGGAGGCGCCATCGCTAACGAGTCACTGAACGGTCAGAGTTCACCCACATTCCGTGAATTCGAAGCCACGTATAACGCGTCAACCATGGGTATGGCGCTGGACCTAAAGCGGACGCTCACCAAAGAAGAGGACGTCTATACGCTCTCGAGCCGCGGCAAAAATATCCTCATCAATATGACGGAGTCTGCGGCGTTTAGAATCTCAGAGGGTCGCGTTGAGGGCATACGCTTCGATTCAAAAGTAAAATCGCTGAAAACCACAAAGCGCAGTGTTCGATTTAATCGCGCAGACGGTGTCATCGACAGCATGAAACGCGGCGACTGGACACAGCATGAATGGGCCCCTCACATTCTGGATCGCTTCTCTCAACAGCAACAGTTGAGACTGACACTGATGTCCTCAGAAGAGCCTCCACAGACGCTCAGTTTTACCGTGGTGGATGGCCCGAAAGTCAGCGAGAAGCGCTGGGAGCGCGCCCCAGACGAGGTGATTCAAACGCCGATGGGGGCAATCGACACGGTGAAATACAACGCTGTGCATTCCAACCCCAGCAAACGTGCCTCTGAAATTTGGCTGGCGCCTAAGCTCGACTTTCTGATGATTAAAACCGTCCACGTCGAGCGCTCCTCGACGATTACTGTGGGCCTTAAAGACCTGGCTTGGTTGGACGAGAAACCGTCCGACTAGATCAAAGAGAACCCATCACCATCAGGTTTTAGGCAGTGTGACGCCTGTCTGCCCCTGATACTTGCCCCCTCGATCCGCATAGCTGGTCTCACAAACTTCGTCAGACTCAAAAAACAACATTTGCGCCACGCCCTCGTTGGCGTAGATCTTAGCCGGCAACGTGGTAGTGTTTGAAAATTCGAGCGTCACGTGCCCTTCCCACTCTGGCTCAAGCGGCGTCACGTTGACGATAATGCCGCAGCGCGCATAGGTCGATTTCCCAAGACAAATGGTCAACACATTTCTTGGAATTCGGAAGTACTCCACCGTGCGTGCCAACGCAAATGAGTTGGGTGGAATGACGCAAACGTCACTCTCAACATCGACGAACGAGTCGCTGTCGAACACCTTAGGGTCAACCGTCGCTGAGTTGATATTGGTGAACACCTTGAATTCGCGCGAACAGCGCACATCGTACCCATAGCTGGAGGTCCCGTAAGAGATCAGTCTTTCACCGTCCTTGTCACGCACCTGGCCCGCTTCAAAAGGTTCTATCATCTTATGCTGGTCCGCCATACGACGAATCCAAAGGTCTGACTTGATACTCACATTAACTCCTAACGCTTTATGGGGTGAACCTTACTCGGTCATACTAATCGTTGGGGCACTCGGCGTCTGCGCATCGATTAACGTTTTCATGAGCGTCGCAGCCGCTTTTTGGTAGACACCTGCAACCGCTCCCTGTGTGTCCGCGAGGACAATCGGCAAACCGGCGTCACTTGTCTCACGAATTTGCCGAGACAGGGGAATGTCCGCGATCACCTCGGCGTTATATTCTTTAGCGAGACTGTCACCACCCTCGCTGCCGAAAACAGGGTCTTCATGCCCACAATTTGAACACACGTGGGTCGCCATATTTTGCACCATACCTAAGATCGGCACCGATACCTTTTGAAACATTTCGATCGCCCGACGCGCGTCAATGAGCGCAATGTCTTGTGGGGTCGTGACGACAACTGCGCCCGATAAGCGAGTGCGCTGAGACAAGGTCAACTGAATATCGCCCGTGCCCGGCGGCATATCAACCAGCAGAATATCTAATTCGCCCCAGCGCGTAGACTCGATCATTTGTTGCAGTGCACCACTTGCCATTGGACCGCGCCAGACCATGGGCGTTTTTTCGCGGGTCAAAAATGCCATAGACATGGCGCTGATACCGTGCGCCTCAATGGGTACAAAGATTTTCTCGTCTACGACCTCTGGCATCACGCCGTCCTTGATCCCGAGAAGGCGCGCTTGACTCGGCCCATAAATATCCGCATCCAATAGACCCACGCGGTACCCTAATTGCGCTGCTGCAACCGCCAGGTTAAGGGACACAGTCGACTTGCCCACGCCTCCCTTGCCCGACGCCACAGCCACCACATGCTTCACGTTACCAACGCCTTGTGTCACAGCGATACCCTCAAAAGCCGCGAGTATATCGCAGCGCAGCTCCAGTCGGCGATATCGAACGGGTTGTGAACAATTGACAAGCGCTGTTCCGCAAAGTCTCACAAGGCTACAATGACGCCCGTTTTTTGATACGAGCTCGCAGTCTATGTCGTCGCGCAACATTCTGGTTACCTCTGCCTTGCCCTACGCCAATGCACCGCTGCACTTAGGCCATATGCTCGAGCAGGTACAAACCGACATTTGGGTGCGATTTCAGCGTTCGCGAGGGCACCACTGTCGCTATGTCTGTGCTGATGACGCGCACGGTACCGCCATCATGCTGTCTGCAGAGCAACAAGGTGTAACCCCTGAGACGCATATCGCGAACATTAAAGCCCTGCACGAGGCAGACTCCGCGGGCTTTAGCATTTCATTCGACAACTATCACTCGACACACTCGGCCGAAAATAAGGCGTGGTCAGAGACGATCTTCAAACGACTCGATGCGAACAACGACATTACGAGCCGCAGCGTGGTGCAAGCCTACGATCCCGAAAAAGGCCTCTTCTTAGCAGATCGCTTCATTAAGGGGACGTGCCCGCGTTGTAAAGCACCCGATCAATATGGGGACAACTGCGAAGTCTGCGGCGCGACTTACTCCCCTACTGACGTCATTGACCCCGTATCGGCCCTGTCGGGTGCTACGCCCATTGAAAAATCGTCAGAACATCTTTTCTTTCAGCTCAGTCACTTTCAGTCATTGTTGAGCGATTGGATCAGTACAGACTCGCTGCAAACACCCATCGCCAATAAGCTGCGAGAGTGGGTCGATGCAGGCCTACAAGACTGGGACATCTCACGAGACGCCCCCTACTTTGGATTTGAAATACCGGGCCACCCCAGCAAGTATTTTTACGTGTGGCTGGATGCGCCGATCGGTTACATTGCGAGCCATCAAAATTTGTGTGACCGCACGGGTGATGACTTTGACTCGTACTGGCAACCCGGACACGACACCGAGCTCTATCACTTTATTGGCAAAGACATCATTAATTTTCACGGCTTATTCTGGCCGGCAATGCTCGCAAGCGCAGGTCTTCGGCAACCCACCGCCATCTTTGCTCACGGCTTTTTAACCGTAGACGGCACGAAAATGTCTAAGAGTCGGGGCACCTTTATCATGGCGTCAACCTACCTCGAGCATCTTGATCCGGAATACCTCCGATACTACTTCGCAGCCAAGCTCGGTCCACATGTTGATGACATGGACCTGAACCTTGAGGACTTTGTCCAACGTGTGAATTCAGACCTAGTGGGCAAAGTGGTCAATATCGCAAGTCGCTGTGCTGGATTTCTTCGAAAGCGATTCGACAACGAACTCAGCGCCCAATGCACCGAACCTGAGCTTGTCGGCGAACTCATTACGGCCGGTGACTCGATCGCCGCGCTTTACGAGGCCCGGGACTTTCAGCGTGCGATGCGAGAAATCGTTGCACTGGCAGATCGTGCAAACCAATACATCGACGACAAAAAACCCTGGGTTCTGGCGAAAGAAGAAGGCCGAGAGCAGGACGTTCAAGACGCCTGCTCCGTCGGTATCAACTGTTTTCGCGTACTGATGACCTACTTAAAACCAGTACTCCCCCAAATGGCCCAGAAGAGTGAATTATTTTTGGGGCTGTCACTGGACTGGACCGCGCTCAACGCACCTTTGCAGGGTCACGTTATTAACGACTTCTCACCCCTCATTCAACGCGTGGATCCCGATGCTGTGAACGCGATGGTTGAAGACAGTAAGCGTTAAGCCTCGGTTTTATAGCGCTAATCTGACGAACTACTATTAGATTGCCCACAGATTCCTTACTATGAGGTGTCAGGAGACAACACAGGCGCTAGAGCCAGCTGGAGCAACATGCTAGGGGACTTCGCGGTACTGCTCATCGCGGCAGTATTGGTCAATAATTTCGTACTGGTCCAGTTTTTGGGGCTGTGCCCTTTTATGGGTGTGTCAAACAAGTTAGAGACCGCGATTGGTATGTCCGCGGCGACAACGTTTGTCCTCACATTGGCCTCGGTGTGCAGCTATCTGACCTATCGTTACCTGCTTGAACCGCTGGATCTGACCTACCTCAGGACGCTGTCCTTTATTTTGGTCATCGCGGTCGTTGTTCAATTCACGGAGATGGTGGTGCGTAAAACGAGCCCGCTCTTGCACCGGGTTCTAGGCGTCTATCTGCCACTCATAACGACCAATTGCGCGGTACTGGGCGTTGCTTTGCTGAATATTAATCAAGCCCACAACTTCATGGAAAGCTTGATCTATGGACTCGGTGCCGCACTGGGCTTTTCGCTCGTACTGGTGCTCTTTGCTGCTATGCGAGAGCGCTTGGTGGTCGCCGATGTGCCGGAGCCGTTTCAAGGCGCCGCCATTGGCATGATCACCGCAGGACTCGCGTCGCTCGCCTTTATGGGTTTCGCAGGTCTAGTCTGATGCTTGAGTCGCTGAGCGCCCAACCTATTTTGCTTGCACTGATTGCCCTCGTCGGCATGGCGCTGCTGTTTGGCGCCCTGCTGGGGTTTGCCGCCGTAAGATTTGAAGTTGAGGGCAACCCCTTGTCCGATCAAATCAACGGGATCCTGCCCCAAACCCAATGCGGGCAGTGCGGTTACCCGGGGTGTCGCCCGTACGCCGAGGCCATCGCAGAGGGTGACTCGATTAATAAGTGTCCGCCCGGTGGCGAGGACACCATTCACGCCCTTGCGGATTTACTCGATGTTGAACCCGAACCCCTTGACTCTGAGCATGGTACTGAGGCGGAACCCACCGTGGCGTACATCCGCGAAGCGGAATGTATTGGGTGCACCAAGTGTATTCAGGCCTGCCCTGTCGACGCCATTTTAGGGGCAGCAAAACTGATGCACACCGTCATCGTCGACGAGTGTACCGGCTGCGATTTGTGCGTCGAACCTTGCCCGGTTGACTGCATCGACATGATTCCCAGAAAAGGCGGCATCCAGCACTGGTTCTGGCCGCTGCCTAACGAGTCGAGAACAGGCAATATTATTGCGACCGATAGAGAATCTGAGCAGGTCGCTGCATGAGACAGATTTTTGATATTCACGGCGGTATTCACCCACCAGAACGTAAAGAACTCTCTGATCCGGGCTTCGTAATGGATTGCCCGCCACCCAGCAAGCTCGTTCTGCCTGTCACACAGCATATCGGTGCACCCGCGCGCCCTATTGTCGAGGTCGGCGATACCGTCTTGGGTGGCCAAATGATTGCCGAAGCACAGGGACCGGTGAGCGTGCCAGTCCATTCGCCCAGCTCCGGCACGGTGACGGCAATTGCATCACGGGCCGTCCCACACGCATCAGGCATGACCGACACGTGTATTGAAATCACACTCGACGGACGGTGCGAGTGGATCACGTGCGAGGGCGTCGCTGACTGGCGAGCGGAGTCCAAGGCAGTACTGCTGGACCGAGTTCGTCTCGCAGGTGTTGCCGGCCTTGGCGGCGCGGGCTTCCCAACAGCCATAAAACTCGCCTCAGACCGAGCGATTGGAATACACACACTGGTCATTAACGGAACCGAGTGCGAGCCCTACATCACAGCAGACGATACGGTGATGCAGTGCTTTGCGCGTGAGGTCGTCGAAGGCGCAGAAATTCTGGCTCACATGGTCGGAGCTGAAACAATTTTACTGGCGGTAGAGGATAATAAGCACGAGGCGGCCGAGGCCATGAAAGACGCGTCGGCTCATTTGGCATCCGCTGAGGTTGTTACCTTCCCCACAAAGTACCCCTCCGGCGGCGAAAAACAGCTCATTGAGCTACTGCTGAACGTGCAGGTTCCATCGGGCGGCATTCCGGCAGATATCGGCGTCTTGTGCCAAAATCCCGGTACCGCGATGGCCGTGCGTGCAGCACTGATTGACGGAAAGCCACTGACAGACCGTATTACCACCTTGACCGGAATGGCGCTTGGTAAGCCTGGCAATCGTCGCGTCATGCTCGGAACACCCATAGGTGAGCTCTTAGCCCTCGGGGACTTCAACAGCGAGACCTCTGACCGCGTCATTCACGGTGGTCCCATGATGGGATTTGCAGTGACCGATCTCGACATGCCTGTCGTGAAGATCACCAACTGCGTGCTGGCGCCCACACGAAGTGAGATCCCACCGCCACAACCGCAACAGGCCTGTATTCGATGTGGCCTGTGTGCAGAAGTCTGTCCGGCGTCATTGTTGCCACAACAACTTTATTGGTTTGCGCGCGCCAAAGACCAAGAACAGCTTGAGCGTCACAACCTCATGGACTGTATTGAATGCGGTGCCTGTGCATACGTCTGTCCGAGCCACATCCCGCTTGTTCAATACTACCGGTCGGCAAAGGGCTCAATGCGCGAGGCGTCAAAAGAGAAACTGCGATCAGACAACTCACGGGTGCGATTTGAGGCGCGTCAAGAAAGGCTTGAACGAGAGACTGCTGCGCGTGACGCCAAACGAGCAGCGCGCAAAGCCGCGGCAGAGGCACGGCTGGAAGCTGGCGATGACCCCGTACAAGCGGCCATCGAGCGCGCGAAAGCGAAAAAGGCCCAACAGGAGGGCGAGCAATGAGTTTATTGCATGTGTCCTCGCCACACATTCACAAACCCTTCTCCTCTGTTGAGCAGGTCATGAAGCAGGTTCTGCTGGCAACCATTCCCGGCGTTTTGGTCATGACGTGGTTTTTTGGACCGGGAACGTTACTGAACATTATTTTTGGCTCAGCACTCGCACTCGGCTTTGAAGCCTGGGCACTTTGGTTGCGCGGTAAGGATTTTAAGTCGCCACTTAAGGATCACAGCGTCATCGTAACGGCCACACTACTGTGCATTGCACTACCGCCCTACGCGCCGTGGTGGCTCATTGCCGTCGGGGTAGGCGTATCCGTGCTACTGGGCAAGCACGTGTTTGGTGGATTGGGCTACAACCCCTTTAATCCCGCCATGGTGGGATACGTGGTCTTGCTGATCTCCTTCCCTCTTCAGATGAGCTCTTGGACTGAGCCACGTGGTGTCGGCGACGTACCCGGAATAACCGATGCCTTTGTGGCACTGTTCGCAGCGTCAAGCTACGACGGTGTGTCAGCAGCAACGCCGCTCGATCTCTTTCGGCAAAACTCTGGAATGATGTTTGACGGACTTATGACGTCAAAGGCTGAAATGGCAGGCGTCATCGCTGGTCGTGGCTGGGATATGGTTAATCTTGCGTTTCTTGCCGGCGGCCTCTGGCTGTTACGTCAGCGTATTTTTACGTGGCACGCACCCATAGGCATGCTCGCCGCTCTCAGCGTGTGCGCCTTAATCGGATTTGACGAGGGCAGCTCAACAGGGGGGGGATCGATTCTTTTCCACTTGTTCAGCGGCGCCACCATGTTCGGTGCCTTTTTCATAATTACGGACCCGGTGAGTTCAGCTGTCTCTAATAAAGGACGACTTGTTTTTGGTGCACTCGTGGGGGTTTTGGTTTATCTGATTCGGGTCTACGGCAACTACCCCGACGCCCTCGCGTTTGGCGTACTGCTTATGAATTTCGCCGCGCCCTTGATCGACCAGTACACCCAGCCCGCCGTCTACGGCACAAAGAAAATTGAGGTGGACGAGTGAGGACTTTAATCTCAAGCGCGATCGGCGCTGCCTTGTTGGCCGTATTCGCGGCGCTTGGGTCAGGGCTCATCAGTGGTGTTCATGAACAAACCAAGGCCCCTATTGCGGCGGCCGAACGCGCAGCTGAAGCCAAGCAGCTGCTCGAAATATTTCCTGACGCTTCGCACGATAACCAGTTAATTGACGACACGATTATGCTCAATGCGAACGATCCTCTGTTGGGCCTGCGCACACCCGGCATCGGCTATCGCGCGCGCGTGGGGTCTCAGGTGGCAGGGGTCATCCTCCCCGCAACCGCGCGCGACGGTTACAGCGGTGATATTCGCCTGCTGGTCGGTGTCGATCGAACAGGCGCAGTGGCCGGTGTTCGTGTCTTAAGCCATCGTGAAACACCCGGACTTGGAGACAAGATAGACCTTAAAAAGTCATCGTGGATTTTGTCCTTTGACCGAAAAACGCTGTCTAATCCAGTCATTCAGGGCTGGGCGGTCACGAAGGATGGTGGCGATTTTGACGCCTTCACGGGGGCGACCGTAACACCGCGCGCTGTTGTTGCCGCAGTTAAGAGCGCCATCGAATACAGCCAAAATAATCGCAGTACGCTGTTTGAAATGCCTGAGGCAGATGAGTCATGAGCACACCCACTTACGCACAGATCGCTGGAAATGGGTTGTGGAAAAACAACCCTGCACTGGTTCAACTGTTAGGCCTGTGTCCTTTGCTTGCCGTCACCGCAAGTGTTGTTAATGCACTCGGCCTCGCCGTCGCCACCTTGTTCGTACTCGTCATTTCAAACCTTTGTGTCTCATTGATTCGCAACGTTGTCACCGATTCGATTCGCTTGCCCGCCTTTGTACTGATCATCGCGGCCGCAGTCACCGGTACTGAACTACTCATGCAAGCCTACGCCTACGAGCTGTATCAAATACTCGGCATATTCCTCCCCTTAATCACCACGAACTGTGTCATTTTGGGCCGTGCAGACGCATTTGCGGCAAAAAATCGGGTGCTACCGGCAGTGGCCGACGGTGTCATGATGGGATTGGGCTTTGGCCTTGTTCTCGTTGTCCTGGGCGCCATAAGGGAGCTTTTGGGGACAGGTGCGTTATTCGCCAACATGGACTTGTTACTGGGTCCTGCGGCTCAGTCGTGGACCTTAGTGATCGCACAAGACTACCCAGGACTTTTGCTGGCCATTCTTCCGCCGGGCGCGTTCATTATTACCGGGCTGTTAATCGCCGGGAAAAATGTGATCGATGCAAGAGTCGAAAGAGCCAACACACGGACTGTGCACATCGAAACAGGCAGCAAGCGCGTTCGAGTGACCGGAGAGATCGCTTAGGAGGCTTGAGAGTCGCCCACGACGAGGGTTCCCAAAAGCTCGTCCACCGAGGCATCATCAAGGCCTTGATCGTCGAGCTCACAGACGTAAGACATGTAAAGCAACACACTTTCAGACCCGACGTACCATTCACGAATGGCCGCACTGTCCTCGGTATAAGCCCCAGTCACACCCGAGAACGCGCCGAGTCTGACCTCCCGCCACGTTGAAATTTCAGGTGACTCCTGCCTCGCCATTGCACTGACTTCACCGCTGTCGACCTTTCCTGATTCCTTATGGAGGGTCGTAACTTGGATCTCACCGACGTCGTCCTGATCCAAGATTCGAATCACGTCGTCGTCGTTTTCAGCGTGCCACTCCGCCGGAAGCATCATGCACCAATGGTCCGTTTCTAAAATTTTCACCCTACACTACTCCACGCCTAATTCGAGCCGCATGATCAACGCGTCCTCGCGACCCGACGGCAGCTGATAATAATTGTGCCGCACGCCCACCTGTAAAAATCCCATTTTTTCATACATCGCCACTGCGGGGGAATTGGTTCGTCGCACGTCTAAAAATACCGACCGCGCACTCAGCGCAGTGAGTGACTCCCGCAATAACCGCTCTCCAAGACCTTGGCGCCTGTGCGTGTCGGCGACTCGAATATCGATGACTTCAGCTTCGTCTAACGCCAACGTGAACCAGGCAACTGCCAGCGCCGCGCCTTTCTCAAAAATAAACCACGCACGCCCATGGGGTCGCTCTAAAAGCTCAGAGAGAAACGCCAGTGAAGGGCCCTCTCCCTCGCGGTATAACGCCTCAAGGCGATACAGATCCGAAGCCGTTAATACCTGTGCTTGAGCGCTACTCGCTGGCGTCAAGGGCTTTGAGCGGCTTGAGCGACTGCCACGCCGCTTGTTTGTGCGTCGCATCCACGAGCATGGCCATTGTTGACGGAATACTGACCGCGGACTGCGCTATTCGCTCAGGCAAAAACTGACAATCACCCATAGCCACCACACGCCGCGCATCGACTTCACGTGCCATTCGCTGAATTAAACCCTGCAAGGCCTGCTTGGCGGACTCTGCGTCGTTGCCCAGGGCACTGTTACCCCGCAAAGGCCAGTCAAACTGCTGCTGCGTCATTTCAAACCCTGCACCCGAAACGGCGCTTGCCATCGAATTGATCAGCGCCAGTTGGTCCTGTCGAATCAAGCCATCAGGCAATTGCTCAAGCCAGAGAAACTGGCCAGCAGAAACAATCAGCATCGAAAATTGAACGGCGTCTCCAGCCGGCTTAACGACTCTCGACTCGGGTGCTGCATTGGGCGTGACGCGTTGAGACGACACATTGGGAGGTGTCTTTGAACGCGGTGCATCCATCGGTTGCGTCACTGCGGGCGCAGGCGGTGGCGATAAGCTTTGCCTCTGTGCCGGCGCAGCGCCGGGCAAGTCATAGCGCGACACGTAGGACGCAATACCCATCACTTTGAGCGCCTGACGGCGCGCCATTTCGGCGGCAACAGCTTCGGGTTCTGCGGTGGTGACATCGACAAGATCAGGCATGCCCAAAGTGTCTCACGGTCGCCGCTATTGTGACAGGCCCGGGAGCAGACGATCGTGCGACTCTGCGTTATCCTCCGTACTCAGTAAGTTGTAAATAAGGACCCAGACCATGACGCTTATACCGGCGGACCAGCACTTTGCGGTCATAACCGCCATTTTGGCACTGTGTGCCCTCGCTTTCGCCTCTGAGCGAACAGTCATCGGTCAAAAAGTCACGGGCACCGTGGTGGTCATACTGCTCGCTATTGCAGCGGCTAACCTGGGCATTATTCCACACTCGGCACCAGCCTATGGGTTTATCTTCAGTTACGTTGTGCCGTTACTGATTCCTCTGTTTTTGTTCCAAGCCGATGTAAGGCGTTTGGCGCGTGAAGCCTCGCGAACTTCTCTGGCATTTCTTGTCGCTGCGTTAGGCACGGTCGCAGGGGTCATTGTCGCCGCGCTCCTGCTTGACCTGAGTCAGCTGGGCGTTGCATCGGAACTGGCAGCGGACCGACGCGAAGCCGGAATTGTGGGGCTTTTTGCATCGACCTACATTGGCGGCTCTGTGAACTACGCAGCGCTCGGTGAGATCACTGGATTGAGCGCCGATGCCTCCTTCTTCTCGGCCGCTACAGCGGCTGATAATTTGTTTTCAGCCGTATTCTTAAGCGTCATTGCCCTCGTTCCCGGTGCGCACTGGATTGCGCGACACTTTGTGGAGCACACGGCGAGCGAGGCGGTTCAAGTCACCGAAACAGTCGTCACCCCAGCCAGTATTAGTTACGCCTTAGCCGCTGCAGCAGGCATCGTCGCCATTACCGATTTGCTGTGTTGGTGGTTGGAAATACCAAGCTGGCGTTATGCTGTAATGACGCTGATCTCCGTGGGGCTTGCAACCGCAGTGCCCCAAATTCGCGACTGGTTTTCAGGGGCCTTTGAGGTCGGTGTAGCGCTCTCCTTTCCGTTTTTCGCCGCAATAGCGGCCGGTGCGGATATTCGAGCGATGATCAGTGTTGCGCCACTTTTGATCATCTTAGTCGCCATTCTTTTGAGCGTTCACCTCACCGTACTTTTAGTGGTGGGTAGAAAGCTCGGCTTAACCATTCCAGAGTTACTGACCGCAAGTAATGCCGCAATTTTGGGCGCAACGACCGCGCCGGCAATGGCGGCAGCAAAGGGGTGGCACGATCAGGTCACCCCAGGCGTACTGGTTGGGGTGCTGGGCTATGCCTTGGGCACCTTCATTGGTACCGCATTGTTTCAGCTGTGGTAAAAGCTACTGGATACTGCGCTCGCAAGCCCCTAAACTTTAGCTGGTCTTAAGCTCGCAAAACAACGTAACACTCAAGCAACAATCGCTTGGTAGATTTAAAATACATGACTAATACACCTGCCATAAATGATCCTAGTTACCTCCCCGAACTCGATCCAATGCTCGAGTACTACATCGTTGAGGAGCCTAAGTTCACGTTCGAGTCGCCCGACGACGGTCCGTTTACGCGCGCGCTGGTCCGCTCGCTTGAGGGGTTTCTCGGGCGTCATAAGATGGAGCGCCATTATCAGGGGCTAAAAGCGAAGGACGTCGACTCGAAAACGTTCTTTCGTGACGCATTCAAACTCAGCAACATCACCCTTGACGGTGACCTAAGCCCGTTAGGGGAGATACCCAAGGGTCGTCCTGTGCTGTTTATTGCCAATCACCCCTTTGGCGTCATCGACGGTCTTATTCTGTGCAACATGGCACTGGATTACGCAGACGACTTTCAAGTCGTCATCAATTCACTCCTCTGCCAAGACCGAGATCTCGTTCCACACTTTTTACCCATCGACTTCTCCGAAACGAAAGAAGCAGCAAAGCGTAACGTGAGATCAAAGCAGTTGGCAGGCAAGGCCCTTGCGAACGGTGTTCCCTTGATTTTGTTTCCCTCGGGCATGGTCTCCACCGCCGATGCGCCCGGATTTGGCGACGTCGTTGACGCGCCATGGACGACCTTCATCGCGAAACTTGTCATGCAGTATCAACCGACCGTGGTGCCCGTTTTTTTCCACGGACAAAATACGCGCCTTTTCCACGTGGCCTCTAACATCGCTGAACCCTTTCGAATGGCGATGCATATGCGTGAGGCACTCAAACGCTTTGGCCGAACGGTCTCGCTTGACGTGGGCGCCCATCACTCACCCGAGGACTACAATCACATTACAAGCCGCCAAGAGATGACAGAGCACTTCTACAAGATCGTCCAGGACACACAACGTCCACGCTAGCGTCTTGTGCGCTTAAATTAACACCAGAAGCGCAATGACACCGAGCCACAAAAGAAAGCTTCTCTCTAAGAGACTGAGCACTCGGTCTAAGTGATTGTAAACTCGCGTCTCCGAAGCTTGTGTGCCCTCTAATGGGGCTGCTTCACAGGCGTCTACAAAAAACTCGCCCGTATCCGTCTCAAAACTGAGGCCCTTATCGGCAAGATGAGCAATGGTTTTATCGAAGTCCCCAAATACTGAGAAACTCAGCACCATCAGTCGAGACGGCACCCATTCGATCACGCGCATCACTGAGTTAGCCAGCGGAGTTTTAGTCTCTTGCGACAGATGGGCGAGTCGGTAGGCCACCGCGCCAACCGGCCCCAGCAGAAGAAAATACACCGCAGGACCAAACCATCGCTGCAGCGCCAGCAGGCTGAAAAATGACGTCGCAACGTCGGCAAACTCGTCGGCATCTTCCGCCGAACTGTCCCCACCTACTGACTGGATCACCATCGCTGCCCCTTCATTGTCAGCAGCACGGGCACGCGCTAAAAATCGTTGCGTAATGGTGGGGTAGTCCTCTCGACCAAAGGCGAAGAACAACGCCGCGGTTCCCAACAGCAGCATCGCGGCACCGCCAAGCAGACGTTCGGCGACAATATAAATCAGGGCGAAGGTTAACGCCGGTGCAACCACCATTATAAGGGCAGCCTTTGTCGAAGCGCCCTCCTCATCATCGTCAAGTTGCGATCGGAACACGGCCAGAAAATCGATCGAGTGAAGTGGACCGCCAGGACCCAGTAACCAGTACAGTCCAGTCGCGGCGATAAACGATAAAAACGCCAGATAACTCAAGCCAAGCCTCCCTCAGACTTCCACTAATTTCGCGGCAACGCGTCCAGACCCAGTTTTTTTTGGATGCGCTGCCAATCAAAGCTGTCGCCCGGATCTGTTTTTCGCCCCGGGGCAATATCACTGTGTCCCACAATAGCATCCCTCGGTATCTCAGGGTGCGCATCGCGGCACTTTACGATGATTTCCCCGAGCCGCTCGTACTGCTCATTGGTGTAAAGATGGGTATCGGTGCCTTCAAGTTCAATGCCAATACTAAAATCATTACACCGCTCACGCCCGCGCCACAGTGAGACACCGGCATGCCACGCCGCCGATTGCGTGGGAACAAACTGAATCACCTCGCCAGTCCGTTTGATTAAAAAGTGGGCCGACACCTCAAGATCAGCAATTGCCTCGAAGTAGGGGTGTTCTTGGGGACTCAATGTATTGGTAAAGAGCTGTTCGATATAAGGCCCACCGAACTCATCGGGCGGCAACGATATATTGTGCAAAACGATCAAATCGACAGAGGCACCCTCAGGTCGCTCCCCGCAATTTGCCGAGGGGACCTGCGTGCACCCTTGCAGCCACCCCGACACTATCTGTCCGTATTTATTGTCGATCACGTGAAAATCGCCACTCAGCCTGTGTTTCAATGTCGCATCATATCAGGGACCGGGCTCAGGACATCGACACGTGCTAGACCAAAGTGACATAGAACCAATTGTAAAATTGGCCTTAGACGAGGACATTGGTCCCGGGGACATTACCGCCGGACTGGTGGACTCTAGTGAAGTAGCCACGGCAACCGTCATCACACGTGAGGCGGGGGTGATTTGCGGGACTCAATTTGTGGATGCGGTGTTTCACGCTGTCGACCCATCGCTTTGTGTGACGTGGTCCAAGTGCGACGGTGACGCGCTGCAGACTAATGACACGCTTTTTACCGTTTCAGGGCGCGCGCGGAGCATTTTGACCGCTGAGCGCACCGCACTCAACTTCCTTCAAATGCTGTCGGGGACCGCGAGTTACAGCGCTCATCTGGCGCAACTGGTAGACGGCACCGGCACAAAGCTCTTGGATACTCGCAAGACTATTCCAGGGTTTCGTTTAGCGCAAAAATACGCGGTCACCTGTGGTGGCTGTTATAACCATCGAATAGGCTTATTTGACGCGTTTCTCATCAAAGAAAATCACATTGCTGCATGCGGCGGCATTGAACAAGCCATCAGCACGGCACAAGCTCAAGCTCCCGGAAAACCCGTTGAAATCGAAGTAGAAAATCTCAATGAACTTCGTGCGGCACTCGATGCGGGCGCAGACCGCGTCATGCTCGACAACTTCTCGCTGAGCGATTTACGCCAAGCGGTCACCCTCAATGCCGGTCGTTCGGAGCTAGAAGCCTCCGGCAATGTGACGCAAGAGACCTTGCTCAGCATTGCGCAGACCGGGGTCGACTTTATTTCCATTGGCGCACTGACAAAAGTCATCCAGCCCTTGGACCTGTCCATGCGGATCTCGTAACCGCAGTTTAGTCGGCGGTGTCGGTACTGTCGGTGTTAAACGGATGCTCTAACACCAATACGCCGTTCGCATCACCGGCAAGATAGTCGCCCTCGTTGACTCTCACACCGCCAATTTGCAGCGTCACACCGCGGGTGCCCTGCCCAAGCTTTTCGGTTTTTACCGGAGACGTTCCAAGTGCCATGACACAAAAATCGAAGGTGTCGATCAGCTCAACATCACGAGCCGCACCCACGATGACCATTCCGCGCCAACCGTTCTCCATCGCCAATTGTGCGACTTTATCGCCCGTCAGCGCTTTGGCCAACGAACCACCGCCGTCCACCACGAGCACTCGACCATCACCCGGCTCAGCCACGGCCTCTTTGACCTTGGAATTATCCTCGAAGCAGGCAATGGTTGCGACAGCACCGAATAATGTGCGGCGTTTCCCAAACAGCTGAAATTGGCAGGGTAAAACCTGCGCTTCTGGATTGAGGTCCGAAAGGTCCGGCGTGCTCAGCATTGAGTGCTTAGCCTTAGAGCCACTCAACGGCGTAGTCGTCGAGCTGACTTAACGGAGAGAGAATCGCGTCGGCATGGGCACTGCCACGCGGCATCAAACGGTGCAAGTAGAACTCAGTCGTCGCAATTTTTCGCTGACAAAACAACGTCTTCTCATCACGCGATAACAGATCAATCGCAACCAAGGAGCTGGCCGCAAGGTGCCAGCCACCAAACAGGTAGCCCGTCTGCATCATGTAGTCAAAAGACACACTCATCGCGGCCGATTTATCGACCTTGAATAATTCAAGAATCGTCTGTGACGACATAACGTGCGCCGCTAACGCGTCACTCAGCGCGCGCCCCATTGCCGCTAAACGGTCATCACTTGACCCCGCTAAGGCGTCGGCAACCTGGCGAATTTCATCGTGCACCAACTCCATCGTGGCACCACCGTCGCGCGCAAGCTTACGCCCCACCAGGTCCGCTGCCTGAATGCCATTGGTGCCTTCATAAATCGAGGTAATGCGGACGTCACGGAAAAACTGTGCCGCCCCCGTTTCTTCGACGTAGCCCATACCGCCATGAATTTGAACACCAACCGAGGTCACCTCTTGCCCCACTTCCGTCATCCAGCCCTTGATGACCGGAATCATTAAGTCGAGTCGCGCTTTCCAGGCGCCCCGCTCTTGTGCGGGTGCACCGTGGGAAAGGTCCATGGTCAGCGACTCAATGTAGGCCAAGGCACGCATCGCTTCGTTGAGCGCACGCATGCTCATCAGCATTCGCTTAACGTCCGCGTGTTCGATAATGGCCACGCCACCTTGAACGCGCTCTCGCGCGTAGGCAACCGCCTTTTGATACGCGCCTTCAGATGCGCCCAGGCCCTGCAGTCCAACCTTGAGCCGCGCTTCGTTCATCATTGTGAACATGCAGGCGAGTCCATTATTTTCCTGCCCTACCAGATAGCCAATCGCGCCGTCTTGATCACCGTACGCCATGACACACGTGGGGCTTCCGTGAATCCCCAACTTGTGTTCCACCGAAACCGGATAGGCGTCATTGCGGTCGCCTAAGCTACCGTCATCGTTCACCAAAAACTTGGGAACGACGAACAGTGATATGCCTTTACTGCCTTGGGGCGCGTCGGGTAACCGCGCCAACACCAAATGGATAATGTTCTCGGTCGCGTCGTGGTCACCCCAGGTGATGTAGATTTTCTGACCAAAAATTCGGTAGTGATCGCCGTGCCGTTCCGCACGCGTTTTCATGGGACCCAAGTCAGAGCCCGCTCCAGACTCTGTGAGATTCATTGTTCCCGACCAAACGCCTGCATTGATATTGGGCAGGTACTTGTCTTTCAGTGCCTCGCTGCCGTGCGCCGAGATAGCGAGGGCTGCGCCTGAGCTTAAAAAGGGCTCAAGTGCAAAGGCCATATCGGCCGAGTTCCACATTTCACACGCCGCAGTCCCGTAAAGCTCAGGAAGGCCTTGCCCACCGAAACCAGAATCAGCGGAAATACCGACCCAGCCTCCGTCACCCAGTGCTCTAATGGCATCACC
>DGPO01000055.1:61990-63429 GCA_002390485.1 Halieaceae bacterium UBA4438
CGACGCAGCGGTGCAACCACGTCGGCCGCCAGTTTTGACGCCTCTTCGAGCAGCGCAGTGGTGAGGTCAGTGCCCACCTCCAGGCCTTCAAATCGCGGTAAGTCTCCAAGTCGAGCGCCCGCCTGACAGACGTCGTCAATCAGGAACTGCATATCATCTAGCGGTGCTTTGTACATAAACCCTCCGAATTCTGACGCTATTGTAGCTGTTCATCCGTTTAGACCAAGAATTTCTCTCAACAACGGCAGAAGGTGTATTATTCATGTGATGAATAGTACGTTCCACAGGGAGACGTCCAAATGAGCCGACTCGGCCGCGTTGATTTAAACCTTCTGGTCTATCTAGATGCCCTTCTTCGCGAGCGCAATGTGACGCAGGCGGCGCACAGCCTTGGCTTGTCGCAACCGGCCATGAGTAACGGGCTTAAGCGCTTGCGCGAGGTCTTCAACGACCCTTTGCTTATTCGCACGTCTGACGGCATGACACCCACGGCCAAAGCCGAGGAGCTCGAGCCACAACTCAGAGAGATTTTAACCAATGTGGATCGTGCCCTTCAGCCCACCGAAGAGTTTACGCCGCACACAGAGACGCGTGTTGTTCGCCTCATGGCGAGTGATTACGCCGAGTCCACGCTTTTGCCCTCTGTACTCAAGGAACTCAGAGAGCTAGCGCCGGGTATCACGCTTGATATTATGAACCCATCGGACGTGAGCTTTCTCGACGTTGAACGTGGCAAGGTAGACTTAGTCATTAACCGCTTTGCTCAGATGCCGCAGTCGTTTCACCAAATAACCCTGTGGCAAGACACTTTTTCTTGCTTACTGAGTCCCGACAACCCAATTCTTGAACACTTTACCTTGGACAACTACCTCGCCGCAGACCACATTTGGGTGAGCAAAACCGGCATGGGGGTTGGGGTTGGGGTTAATCCCGACGACGTGCAACGCTTAGGCTGGGTTGACGCCACGCTAGACGAACTGGGGAAGAAACGTCGTATTCGCGTCTTCACACGACACTACCAGGCGGCCATGACGCTGGCAGAGCAAAACGACCTCATTGTCACACTCCCCACGCGCGCCACACATTTAAAGCGCGACAATCCTCGGGTTGTGCTTCGTGATGTCCCGTTCGACATTCCGCCGCTTGAACTGAAGATGGCATGGAGCCCCTTGCTACAACATAATCCCGGGCACCGATGGATTCGTCAGCTGATCACAAAAATTGCACGATCCATTTAACAGCATCAAGTGCTGTGAGCCTCGCCAGTAGTTATCATGGGGACGGACGGACTTAAAGGCACAAGTCATGAGCGACACGATTCAACTCAAAAGTGAGTACGAGGGAGCCCAAACGCATTCCACTGATCCCGTGGTTGCTGTCCGTAACAATGTCATCTCGCCCATTGAGTGTGCCTATCTGATAGAGCTGGCCAAACCGCA
>DGPO01000119.1:0-956 GCA_002390485.1 Halieaceae bacterium UBA4438
GCAAGAATTTCATTTCCTGTACGACCGGTAACAAATTCAGCGGTCAGCGCATTTTGCCAGCGGTTACCTGTGCGCATGGCTTCCCCCAAACCCACAGGCGGCTCTGTCTCTCCCAGCTTAAGGACATACCCCATCTCTTGCGTATCGGTACAGAGTCCGAGATAACAGAGCCCGACATCGGTATGAAGTACATCTCCGCGTCGGATAATGCCGTCCTCGGAGCCATCACCCAAAAACGGCGCGTTCAGGCCAAAATCAGCACCTTGCCACTGACGATTGACGTCTGGGTGAAACCACGGCTCAAGGCCCTGTTCTTCAAAGCGGGTTCGGATAAACCACGCTACATCGCCGACTGTCGTCACACCGGGCGTGATGACTTCACTACTGAACGCTTTGGCAATGGTTTGGCGAGCAATGGCAACGCCCCGCTGCCACACCTCAACCTCCGCTGGGGTTCGTGTCTCCATCCAGCGAACAGTGAGCGCCTCGGCAGAGGCGATGCGCGCGCTCAACGTGGGTCCCAGTGCGCCAGTCAGCTTTTCATAAAGGCTGTGACTCAAACCATCGGCAACGGGCCATAAATCACTTGAATTAACTGCGATGGTTTTTGGATCCCTCTCCGCAATGACCTCAGCCAGTCGTCGCCACTGCGCATTAAGATCACCGCCCTCCCACGCAGCCTCGTACATCGAGCCCAAGGGATAGCGACTCACCGTTAGCTTTTCCACGCCCGCATCGCCGCGATCGAAAAACACCAGCATGGTGGTTCGTCTTGCGGTAAAGCGTGGCTTGGGTACCAGCGATAGGAAAACGGGGTCATCGTTATACTCGCGGGCAATAACCACCCACATGTCGATCTGAGTTTCCCGCATAAGACGGGGAAGCAAGGTGTCGAGTCGTTCGATCAGCAACGCGTTCTGAACCGCGGGGCGGTGCTCATAGGTCGCAACAGCCAG
>DGPO01000119.1:1043-23759 GCA_002390485.1 Halieaceae bacterium UBA4438
GGCTCCCAAATTTTTTGCAGTTCAGTGCGCGCGTGCGCTTTACTCCAACCCAGCTGCTCTACCCGGTATTTGTAAAAAAAAGCGGACACTCTCATGTTTGCGGCACAATGCACCCAAATACGCTCGTCGTCACAGCGCTCAAACAAGGCGACAAAGCCATCAAAATCGGCTCGCTTAGGGTCTGTAAACACAACGGGATGGTGGAAGTATCGAATCCCAAGATCCGCGAGCACCTCGTCTTCGTTACCTAACGCATTTTCGTGGTTCTTGGGCGCCAGATTAATAACAGTGGTGTAGCCCTTGGCTTGGATAAGACGAAACTGTTCTTGTGTGGGCTGGCCCGATGTCGCGGTTCGCTCATCAAGCTGAAGGTAATTGAAAATATCCTCGAGCTTATCCGCAGGACCCTCAAGCCCCAGACGCTGGCGAACGCGCGTCCCAAGGTAGCCAAGCGTCGTGCTGAACGTATTCGTCATCGATCTCCCCTGAGCGATCAACCAAGACTCAGCGATCTGTCACCCTCAGGCGTTGAACGCTACAAAGTAACGGGTAACGGCTTATTAATCGGTTGCGTCAAGGTTTTAGGGTCGACAGCAAATCCGATGATGGCACTGTAACCCTCGCTTTTTTCGCGGTGAACCACACCCTTTCGACCCACTAACTTGGTTCCGGAGCTGCACGTTCGTGACTCACCACTGTCGACGTCAAATACCGTTAATTCGCCACCAGTAATGAAGGTCATCGAATCAAAGTCATGCCAGTGAAAGTCGTTTTCCTCAGCTGGAAAATCAAATTTCATGGCGACATACCCCGCCGCCTCGCACTGCGTGTAAGCGTCCGCCTCGTCTATGAAAGTTCCAATTCGCTCATCCATGATTTGCCTCTATCTTCACGTTATTGGTTAGTGAGTGTGGCACAAGTGTGACGCCTCACTCCACACAAAAACGCAGGCGAATAGGTTTGCGATTGAGTCACTGGTGCAGTGATCTTTAACTACGATACTGACCTGAGGCGGTAGCATTGAACGAGAACGCCGAGCACGTAGAGACCTAAAAAGCCAAGGTGAAAGCCCTGCAGTAGAGGTGACTCAAACGAATCAATAAACGGGTCACCCACCGGTAAACGTCGCAGGAAGTCAGTAATGGCGGGGATCATGTGGAACAAAATGGTCGCGCTGTAAGCGATGGCTTGGAAATACGGCGACGCCTTACCGAATATTCTAAAGCGCTCAAGGATAAACCCGCCGAGCGCGGCCCCGAGGGTTAAGATCGCAAGAATATGTGCAACCCCGAAACCACCTTGGTTGTAAATCCCAAGGGCGGACCCGGCGACAATAACGGTAACCAGAAGGTAGGCGGCACCCTCTTTGTCGGTGGAGCGGATGAATGAGTATCGATAAATCGAAACGATCGCCAACAGCAGTGCTGCGATCCCCATAATCGTATGAAACCAACCCAGAAGTGTCATTGCTGGCACGTGTATTCCCCCAAAAGCGCAAAGGCTGCGCGGCTATAGTTTTTTAAATTTATAAAATAGTGCTAAAAAAAGACTGCTCAACGCCGCTATTCCAATATTGGAAAAAATACGTCCCCAGTCCAAACCTGAATAATCAATCCACAGCATGACTAAGCACCCAAAGGGCACAAATGCGATCAAAAACTGCTTGGTCCGGGGCGAACTGTTGCGCACTTCTCCCGCGGCCCAAAAGATAGGAATATAGACCGTGAGTAGGCAAATAACGGCGAGCGCAAAGTGGTAGTAAGGTGATAGATCCATGCCTCATAGTACCTCAAGCGGCATGGCTTGTGACGTTAATGCCTCATAGCTAACATCAGAAACACGAATGCGCTAAGCGCATCGGCCGTCAAATACTCCCTTGACCACTCTGCTTGCTAATCGCGTCAGAAAACGGCAACGTTATCGCGAGTCACTATGGCAGGGAGTGCACTGTGCACCTTGACTACCAGAACCAAGAGAGCGGGCAAACATTGCGCGAGGCGGTCGACGAGTATCATCGCTACCTTGTGGCGATTGACCGAAAGATTCTTGTGGACTCAAACGCAGTAAAAATCTGGCTGTATCATGACGTCACACACGCAGTTTTTGGCCACTCAACCAGTATTGAGCAGGAAGCCGCTCTCGACTTTTGGGTTTTGTTTGGCACCAATTTTTCGTGGAAAATGCTCAGAGACTACAGAGACATACCGGAGGTTAAAGCGCTAAGTGGCGCGATTATCTCGGAGCTTGGCCTGTCCTTTGTCCCTAAACTGTATTGGCGAAACCGCAAAGTGTTGTGGCGCGTATTTCGGAACACGCGGCGCATGTCTAAAAAATGGCCGTTTGAGGTGCCATCGGAGTTTCTGGACAGAACGCTTAGCGATCTGCGGAGCGAGTTCGGTATCACGCTACTCTCACCTCAGCAAAGAGTTCCCAGCCGACTGACTGAGTTTGACTACTCGATCGTTAGTAATACGCACTGAAGTAACCCACTAGGGTGCTGTGTACCGGTCGTAATACTCCGCGTAGGTGTCAAAAGTAAACCGGCGCGCCTCGGCACCAATTGCACCACTGTCTCCTAGAAACTCAAATGCGTGGTAACACCCCTCATAAACGCAATCGCTTACCTCGACCCCCTCTGCTCTTAACCGCGTAACGTAGGTCTGGGTCTCCCAAAAAAATGGGTCTTTACTCCCAACATACGTAATTGTTGGAGGTAAGCCCGCGTAGCTGGCGGCACGCGCAGGTGCGGCATACGCATCGAGCTCAACATGACCTCGTCGAACATCCTTAAGGTAGGCGGCCCAACCCATTCGGTTGAGCGCCGTATCCCAAACCGGCGGATCGATGTTCCGAGCTGGGTCGTCGGGTTGTGTCTCATCGATCATGGGAAAAAAAGGCATCTGAAACGCGACGTCGACCTGTCCGGTATCTCTTGCCTTAAGGGCCACCGCCGCCGTCAAACCGCCCCCGGCACTGTGCCCACCGATAATCATTTTATCTGATCGACAGCCGAGATCATCGGCGTGATCACGCGCCCAGATGAGTGTGTCGTAGCAGTCTTGAAAGCCTCCCGGGTAAGGTCGCGTCTTTGCTTTTCGATAATCTGGGGCGACAACAATGCAGGGACGGGTCGCGATGAATTGCTTGATAATCTCAGCCGAGCCCTCGGGTAGACCCATGACGTAGCCACCACCGTGGAAATAGACGAAGCACGGTAAGGGCGTGTCGACCGACTTGGGCTTGTAAATTCGGGTGCGAATTTGATAAGCGTCCAGGGAACTCGTGATGAACGCCGTCTCACAAGACAGCTCAGGCACATCAGCCCCCACCTCGCGACGTCGCAACCAGTCCACCAAGCGCACAACACCTGGAATCCGCATAAGCTTCGTCCGCCGACGCAGTGCCGGAATTTGATGTTGAAGCTCAGGGTGGAACTCAGAGACCTTCAGGTGCATGAGACGTTTCCTTTCGTGCGGACTTTTGCTTCAGACTTTTGCTTCTAGCTTGTTATATACAACCACTAACGCGATCGATTTGTAAGCACATGTTCTTGATTTCTGTCTCGGTGAGCGACATCGTAAAGGGCTCCCTTCCAAGCGAATAAGAGAAATACGATGTCTGATTACCCTCTGCCCAATATTTCAACCGACCTAACCGGTCAGGTCGCGTTCGTCACAGGAACGACATCCGGACTCGGCCGTCGATTTGCCAAAGTATTGGCCGCCTGCGGTGCGAGGGTGGCCATCACCGGACGCAGAGTCGAGCGTTTAAATGCGCTTGCCGAAGAGATACGCGCATCGGGTGGAATCTGTGAGCCCATTGTTATCGACATGACCTCTCGAGCGAGTATTCGCGAGGCACTCGCGAAAGCACAAGAGACACTCGGTACGGTACAGATACTGGTCAACAATGCCGGTATACCGGATGCGGAACGCGCCGTAAAAATGTCAGATGAGCTGACTGACGCGGTCTTTGACACCAATCTCATCGGTCCGTGGGTCTTGTCCTGTGAAGTCGCCAAACCACTGATTGAGCAGGGGTTATCCGGGCGAATTGTGAATATTGCTTCCGTCGCCGCATTTAATATCTCAGGTGCTATTGCAAGCACGCTCTACTCGACAACCAAGAGTGCGGTGGTTCGAATGACCGAGTCACATGCCGTCGAATGGGCTCGAAATCACATCAACGTGAATTGCATTGCGCCGGGCGCTTTTTCGAGTGAAATGATGGACGGTATGCTTTCTCGGGTTGGTGATATATCTCAAGGGTTCCCACGAAAACGCATTTGCGACCCCGCGCAAATGGACAGCACCCTACTCTTTTTGGTCTCACCGGCCTCCGAATGTGTCACGGGCACCGTGATTAAAATTGACGACGGGCAGGGTCCGCGATAATGAGCTTAGTGAACGCATTGAATTTTTCTGACAAACGGGTACTGGTCTGCGGCGGATCCGACGGTATCGGCTATGGCATCGCTACGGCGTTTCATCACGCAGGTGCTGAGGTCTCAGTGACAGGCACCAAAGAGCAAGGGCAGTACGACAACGATTTTTCAGCGTTTACCTTCTACCGACTCGATGTGCGCAATGAAGCCGAGATCACGAGCCTGGCGCAACGCATCGATACACTCGATGTCTTAGTCAACTGCGTGGGTGCTGTGCTCTGGAAAAAAGGTGAGTTTGAGCGGCAAGGCTTCGAGCAAATCCTGAGCATTAATCTCTCGGGTGCAATGCAACTGTGTACGGAATTTTACGACCACCTTGTAAAAACGCAGGGGTCAATTGTTCACCTTGATTCCGTCGTGTCGATTAACGCCGCGGTCAATAATCCCGCCTACAGCGCCAGCAAGGCAGGATTGGTGCAGCTAACACGCGCACTGGCCAAAAAATGGGGCCCCTCAGGAGTAAGAGTCAACACCGTTGCCCCTGGCATGGTGCCGACAAAAATGACAGCCAACCAGTCAAGTCCTGAGCACGAAGCGCAGTTCGGTCAAACCAACCCCATTGCCCGCTTTGGGACGCCACAGGACATCGCAGGCGGCGTGTTATTCCTCGCATCACCCATGGCGGCCTATGTCACAGGACAACAACTCGTCATCGACGGAGGACTGACACTGTAAGGTCTCACCCCATAAAGTTGCGCAGCGCATAAGAGCCCAGGGTCTCGGCGACAACGGTGCCGTTAGCATCGGTCAACACGGCTTTTTGTTGGAAGTCGTATCGCCCCGTCTCCTCTAGCTTGGCATTCATTTCCACCGCCTGCTCGACGCTAAAATACGCAGTGGCAACGATGTCGGTCATCGCCGGGGCTTTGAAGTCGATTTTCAAGTCACGCACAACCGGCTGGAACTTTCTCGGATTGTCTAAGTACCGTGCGGTAATTAACCCCCCTAGAAACTCCCCGAGGGCGAATAATGCGCCGGCGTGCATAATGCCAATGTGATTACCCGAGTCCGGTGTATTGGGAATAGAGGCCTTGAACACCCCCTCCTCGGCTTCGAGGACGCTTAATCCGAGAAACCCATAAATTGGGCAGTTTTTCTTGCAGCCTGCTTCGAAGGCAACTAAATCCATTGCGCACATCCTTAATTTGACTTTAACCCTGTTTATGCGGCTAGATTCTCACGCCCGTAGCCCAACTGGCAATCACGAGCCGACAGCGATTGAACCGCACCGATCAGATCTGCGGCAGGGTGATTGATTGGCGGCATGGCATTTTCTGACACGGATACAGCGCGATGCGGCGATACGGCACCACACCTGGAAAGCCAGAAGAGTACCGGCAAGGCAGTGACAAAGCAGTACGTCCTAAAGACGCCGCCACGCTGATCATTGTCAATCAAGAGGCCCGCGAGCCTCGGCTCTTGCTGGGAAAGCGGTCCATGAAGCATAAGTTCATGCCCGGCAAGTTCGTTTTTCCCGGTGGCCGACTTGATTACATCGATCAGCGCATCAACGTACCCACAGAACTCGCGCCACCCGTAATGGAGCGACTCAAAAAGGAAGTCTCGGTAAAGGTGTCCAATGCCAAGCTCAAAGGGCTCGCGCTTGCCGCCATTCGAGAGACCTTCGAGGAAACGGGCCTTGTTGTCGGTAGGCCCACCTCGGTACGCGTCAACACCTCTCATTCCAGCTGGCGCGACTACTTTGGGCACGCGGTCCTCCCGCCACTTGAAGAGATGGACTTTATCGCGCGCGCAATCACACCGCCCTATCGCACACGGCGCTTTGATACACGTTTTTTCATGGTCCATGGAGACACGCTGCATTCCGATCCGAGTCAGGTTTCAAGCGCTTCAGGGGAGTTATTGAACTTACACTGGTTAACGCTCGATGAGGCGCGGCAGACCGACCTACCCGCGATCACGCGAATGGTGATTGATGTCGTTGAGACGCGATTGACGTTGTCACGAAAACAGCAGCAGGAAGCGCCCGCGCCGTTTGTTCGAAATGCCAGATCTCAATGGGTGAACTCCAATCTTTAACTAATTCAGACGACGCGCCACAGTGGCATAAACTGCGCCAGTACCCCACTCTCGGGTAGGTTTACGAAAAATAAGAGTGCGCGTGTCAAAAAATAACGAGAAGCCTCAGTCGCAATTTCATTACCGGACCTGCCATTTGTGCGAAACGATGTGCGGCATCGAAGTCGAACATGACGGGGAGCAAATTATCGCAATTCGTGGTGATAAGCGTGACGTTCTCAGCCAGGGTAATATCTGTCCAAAAGCAACAGGCCTGCAAGATATACACACGGATCCCGATCGACTCCGGAAACCGTTGATTCGAGAGCGCATCGATGCCTCAAAAAAAAGTGCTGGCGATGGATGGCGCGAGGTCGACTGGGACGAAGCGATAAGGTTTGCCTCAAGCGGTATCGCGTCAGTGCAGCGACAGCACGGTACCGGAGCCGCGGGCTCCTACTGTGGCCGCAGTACCGCCCACAACATAGGCGCCCTACTAGGCGTTAATTTGTTGCGGAAAGGCCTGTCGACTCGTCACGTATACACTGGATCCACCTGTGATCAGGTGCCCCATAATTTTGCGTGGCATCACATGCTCGGGCACCAGTTCTTCGCCACAGTGCCGGACATCGACCGCACTGATTACTTTCTGATGCTGGGGACGAACCCAAAGGTCTCAAATGGCGCAATGATGTCTACCGGTGCCAATGTCCATAAGAAATTGAATGCCATCAGAGCCCGTGGAGGTAAGACTGTCCTAATAGATCCTCGGCGCAATGAAACCGCACCGTATTGCGACGAGCACCATTTCGTTAAGCCAAATACAGATGCATTACTCCTGATCGGTCTTATCAAATCAATCATTGATAACGATCTCTCAGATTTAGGACGGCTAGAACCGGATATACAGGGCCTAGAGCACGTTATAGCCATGACACAGGACTTTGATCTTTCACAGATTGCCAGTGCCACAGGTATCTCAGTTGAGACGATCGTGCGTCTAGCAAGAGAGTTCGCAACCACCGAGAACGCGGTGTGCTACGGAAGGACTGGGGTATCGATGGTCGAGTTTGGTGGGCTGTGCTTGTGGCTCATCATGGTGCTCAACATCATCACGGGAAACCTCGATAAACCGGGTGGACTCATGTTTCCTCGCAATGCCATCGATTCACTTTCCGCCACCCGTTCCAGCTATGATCGTTATCGATCGCGCGTCCGACAGCGCCCGGAGTTTGGCGGTGAATTTCCCATGGCGATTCTCGCTGACGAAATTCTCACGCCCGGTGAAGGTCAACTCAAAGCGCTGATTGCGATTGCGGGCAATATGGTGCTGTCAATGGCTGATGGGACCCACACTGAGACCGCACTCTCCAACCTTGATTTCATGGTGTCTATAGACCCCTATCTCAACGAAACTACGCGTTTCGCTGATGTAATATTGCCACCCGCGGGGCCGTTCGAAAAACCCCATTACGATCTCTTTTACCACACCTACGACACCATCAACTGGGCTAAATATTCACCCGCACTCTTTGAGAGCCCAGACAAGGTCTACACCGACTATGAAATTATTGGGGAGCTGATGGAGGGCATACGCATTAAACGCGAAGCCTCATTCGTAAAGCGTCTTCGAATTCGAATCACAACCTGGCTTTCGCGGCGCCTACTCAGCGTGGATCGTATTATTGATTTAGGCCTGCGCTTTGGTCCCTACGGCTCGGGTATCAATCCCCTGAGTCGAAATGGATTAAATCTCAAAAAGCTCAAGACACACCCACACGGGCTTTTTCTAGGGGAACTCGAACCGTGCTTACCAAAACGCTTATTTACAAGCGACAAGAAAATACAGCTGGCCCCTGCGCCAATGCTTGACGACCTTCCGCGACTGAAAGCTCATTTGCAAACGCTAGACGCCTTCAGTGACGACCCTAAAGGCCTGCAAATCATCAGTCGACTGACAACTCGCACGCTGGGTTGGATGCATCATAGCCAGAGGCTAATCAAAGGCAGGAATCCTGTGGAACTCATCATTCACCCTGAAGACGCTGACGCACGAGCCATTAATTCGGACAGTCTTGTACGCATTAGCACACAGCGTGGTGCCATTGAGGTCCCCGTGCAAATCAGCGATGACATTATGCCCGGCGTTGTCAGTCTTCCCCATTTGTGGGGCCACAACCGGCCCGGGACCCGGCAACGCGTGGCTAACGCCTCACCGGGCGCCAGCTATAACGATCTTATGGGAGTCCAGAGCATTGACGAGCTAACGGGCAACGCTATTTTCAACGGTGTCCGCGTGCACGTGACCCCCATTGGTGTCTGTGATGCACCGGAAGCACGGCATCACGACGAAGATGTCGAAGAATTTGTAGTTCGAAGCTAACGAAACCGAGGATCGCCTAAAACATGTCACGGAAAGTTTTGCTCATCACAGCAGCCGCAATCGCCCTGGGTTACTTCACTGCACTGCGCGCGTGTCACCAAGTTCCAGCGTCTATGGGTCAGGCCTCAACAGCAGCCCCCTTACCGGCACCGCATCAGGTACATCACCCGTTTCTTGCTGAGTCACAGCGCTCATCCATGCACGGTGGCGCGCACAATTGGGACATTAACACCTACGGTGGACCCTTGGGGCACAAGACAAGCGCCAAGCATCGAGTATTCAGCAGCATCATTGGCGTTGCGCCCAATATTTCCTTCGATTCAAAAGGGCGTTTGATCACCGTCAGCATTAAGCTTACCGGTATTGAGCTTCATCTTCTGGACCCTGAGACGCTCGAGACACTGGCCCTGCTGAAGCTTCCGCCAAAAGCCAGCGCCTCTGACAACAGCGGTGGCGCTTATTTCCACCTGGACTCGCAAGATCGAGTTTTGCTAGCGCCGGCGAATAACACCATCTCCATTTATGAGATCACACAGCGATCTGGTGAGCTTCAATGGAGTTTGGCAGAGCAATACAGTGTTGCGGGAGTGGTTCCTGAAGGCGTCAACATTCACGACGTTATCCCCGATTGGATTGGGAATCTTTGGTTCGTCACTGGTGGTGCGTATCTTGGCTACCGAGAGCAATCGACGGGAGAATTTTACACTTACCAGTTACCCGCAGAGGGTGAGACGATTCAGAACTCGTTCGCAGTCGATGATGAGGGGCTGTATGTCGTCTCAACCGACGCCCTCTATCAGTTCCAAATCGACGCACAGACGAAACAACCCGTTTACACGTGGCGCGCGGACTATGACAACGGCGCAGCGCAAAAACCGGGCACGCTCTCTCATGGATCGGGCACCTCCCCCACGCTTATTGGCAGCGATCTTGTAGCGATTGCCGACGATGGTGACCCTCACACCAACATCGTGGTCTACAAGAGAGCCGCGCGCATCGACGGAGGCCGCCTTGTCTGTAAAGTGCCGCTGTTCAAACAAGGGCAAAGTGCTACTGAAAACTCATTACTTGTCTACGGCAATGCCATGGTGGTTCAAAACGACTATGGGCACGTTTACACAGGTAATGCGCTTAAGACATCGCCCGGCATCATGCGGGTTGACGTGCGAGAGGATCGTACCGGCTGTGACGTCGTCTGGTCCAATGAGACCTTTCTTTCTCAATCACTACCGAGGCTTTCGACCGCAACAGGTTTACTGTACTTCTACACCTTTCAAAAACAGTCCACGGGAGATGTGTTCGGTGGCTGGTATCTCACTGCTGTGAACTGGGAGACTGGCTTACCCGTGTGGGATCGTCTGATCGGAAGAGGCACTGGCTCAATGATCGACGCATTATCGAGTGTCACCGCACCTGTGGTCTTGGGACCCAACCGCGCTGCCTATGTTGGCATTCGCACCGGTGTCGTTATGGCGAAAGACCAGCCCCTGTGACTCGACCTATTGCAGGCGCAACACGCCCAGTTGAATCGTTAGAACTCAATCAAGTAGGCGGGCGGGGGTCAACTGTATGAAGCAACAAGCGGCCGTAAACACCGGTTCATAAAAAACACACAGGACCGTATTTTTAGCCGTTTTTAAGTATGGAGGCTCGGGTCGGAATCGAACCGGCGTTGACGGATTTGCAATCCGCTGCATTACCACTCTGCCACCGAGCCATAAAGGAGCACGTGCTCCGAAGAAGCGCGAAGTATACAGACTTCGAATTGTTTGTCATCCGAGATCTGAGGGCCATTATCACGTCAAACGAGACTGGTAGTTTCCTTGAATACGCTGTCCCATTGCGACCCACTGCTCCTGCGTGCACCGACGTGCTAGGGCCTCACTGATCTCGACCGAATCAACACCGACTTTCAGTGCCATAGGAAACTGATCAGGGACGATCTCTCCCGCAGCGCAGATATGTCCTGTATAGCCACGCAGCCTCAACTGTCGTGCCATCGTTAGAAATCGGCCATCCGAAAATCCGTCAAACGAAATACGAACACCTGCCGACTCAAGCACATCGCCGAGCAGGTCGGGATCTATCGACACGTGAATATCAGTAAACGCTATGTTCATCTCATCTACAAAGTGCCCTGTACGATCAATCGAAATAGTCACGCGACGTTCTCCGAGCTTGCAATAATGTGGGTACGGTCATGTAAACCGCACTCAAGTTTCGCTGATCCACGCCAGCGACCGGCTCGTGAGGCCTCCCCGAACATGACCGGACTCGTACACGGTGCGCATCCCACTGACCAAAAACCTTGGCTCACTAACGGGTGCTCGAGTAAGTCGTTCGCCACTTTGTAAGTCGCGATCTCGTTCTCAGACCACTGAGCGAGTGGATTAATTTTGAGTTTTCCCCGCAACCGGTCAACCTCAACGCACTGAACTTCCACGCGCGTCGATGACTGCGCCTGCCGCTGACCCGATATCCACGCGTCGTTCATGCGAAGGTGCCTGTTGAGTGTATTGACCTTTCGCAACTGACAGCAGGCATCGGCCTGGTCACGATGAAGGCGTCCTTGTGCGTCGTGACGCTTCGCTTCAAGCGGGTCAACTCGCGCGACCCGAACCCCTGTGAGCCCTAAGGCTCGGGTCAATTGACTCCGGTAAGCCAGCGTTTCATCAAAATGAAAGCCCGTATCCAAGAACACGACCTCTGCCGACTGATCGACCAAGGACAGTAGATGCAGCAGCACCGCACTGTCTGCTCCAAAGCTCGACACCAACACGGGGTTCTTGATAAACGCGCTGTCGGCGAATGCGTTTCTGAGGATCTCGACGGCAGGAAGACCCGACCACGCCTTGTTGAGCCTGCGAGCCACCGCTTCGAGTCGGGTCACTTCACTTGGGCTAGGACTTGAGCTAGGCCGCTTTATCGATGGCATAGAGCGCCTCCTGAAAAGGGGTTGTGCCCAGTCGCTGAACAGTGGATACAAAGGCCTCTGACGGGTCTACACGCAAGGCTAAATAGCGATCAATTAATCGGTCGAGTGCGGGCATCAACTCCTCAACACTAAAGCCTCTTCCCATTTTTCGACCTATTGTTGCGTCATTACCTGCGCTTCCGCCAATGGTAATCTGGTAGTTCTCCACCCCAGCCTTGTCCAAACCTAGAATGCCAATATGACCCACGTGGTGGTGCCCACAGGCATTGATACAACCGGAAATTTTGATCTTAAGATCACCAATCTCAGACTCGCGACGCTCGTAACGAAGTGCAATGTCCTGTGCAATCGGGATCGACCTTGCCGTCGCCAAGGCGCAGTAGTCCATGCCAGGACAGGCGATGATGTCCGAGACAAGCCCAATGTTTGCCGTCGCCAGCCCGTGCTTACCCAACTGTCGATAAATCTCAGGTAAATCTGCCTGCGCAACATGGGGCACCACGATGTTCTGTTCATGACTCACGCGCAGCTCTTCGTGACCAAATCGCTCAGCAAGGTCCGCCATCACTCGCATTTGAGAGGCACTGGCATCGCCTGGCGTATTACCGTGTCCCTTCAAACTGATCGTGACACTGGCATAAGACGGGTGTTTGTGGGGGTTCACATTACGCTCAACCCAAGTCCTAAACTGCGTATCGCTGTCGAGCGCATTGAAATAAACGTCTTGTGATTTCTCCAAAAAACTCGGTGACTCGAAGTCAGCGTGAATCTCTCCAAGAACACTCAAGTCTTGTCCAGTAAACGCCGGTCGCAGACGTTCAAACGCGGCTTCGACTTTTTCTCTGAATACGTCAATGCCCATCTCGCTAACCGTAATCTTGATCCGTGCCTTGTACTTATTGTCTCTGCGCCCCGCCACGTTATAGACCGACAAGACGGCCTCAAGGTAGGGCAGCAGGTCTTCGGCTGCCAGTTCGCTGTGCAGTTGCTGACCGATAATCGGTGTCCGGCCTAATCCGCCCCCAACGAACACTTTGAAGGCAATGCGCCCTTGAACCTCAATCAACTGAAGACCGATATCGTGGGCGCGTATGACGGCGCGGTCATCGGAGCCACCCGTAATGGCGATTTTAAATTTACGAGGAAGAAACTGAAACTCGGGATGGTCGGTGGACCACTGCCTAATGAGTTCAGCATAAGGTCTTGGATCAGCGACCTCGTCGAGCGCGGCCCCAGCAAACTGGTCGGTGGTTACATTGCGAATGGTGTTGCCGCTGGTCTGTATCGCGTGCATATCGACGTCGGCTAATGCCTCCAGAATCTCAGGCGTATCGATCAATCGTGGCCAGTTAAATTGAATATTTTGCCGCGTTGTAAAGTGTCCATAACCCTTGTCCCATCTGTCGGCAACATCAGCAAGCTGCCGCATTTGCATCGGTGTCAGCGAGCCATACGGAATAGCAACGCGAAGCATGTAAGCGTGAAGCTGGAGATAGACGCCGTTCATCAAGCGAAGTGGCTTAAACTCATCTTCTGTCAGAGAGCCGTTTAAGCGGCGCTTTACTTGATCTCGGTACTGCGACACACGGTCTCTTACGAACGCGCGGTCAAATTCACTATAGGCGTACATTAGACAGCCACCTTTTGACGCAGGGATTCTTGTTTGCCGTGACAGTAATTACTCGGTCCGCGCGCTCTAAAGCCCTCTCGGTAGTGTCTGGAGACAAGTCCATTACTCTCTTCCAAAACTTCCGCAAGGTAGGCTCCAATGACCTCGGCATCGCTCACTACCCGCTGAAGTGATGCCTGAGCCTGTTCTAGCGACTCAAACACTTTTGACCCCGTCAGGTCGGTACTCCATACCCCCGAGAGGTGCCAGTAAACAGCCTCGCCCGACAGTAGATCATTCGCGGTAATGACCACAGGCAACTTAATAGCGGCCATCAGAAGCCTCCGCAAGGTCGTCGAGAACGCTCAGGGGCTGTACCGCCTCATGGTCACCGATTCCGACTAATATGATCAGTGGGCCATTCCATTCACTGTGGTCCAATGTTTGGGCGAATTCAGCGAGGGTCGACACGAAGCGTCGCTCATTGTCGCGTGAAATATTCTCGATACAGGTGATCACAAGGTTTCTGTCAGCACCCGCCATCATCAGGCGACCTTGCAGAAACCCAGAGGCTCGTCGTCCCATGTAGATTGCCAGCGCCTGCCCTGATTGTACGAGCTGGCGCCAATCGTGATCCGCATAACCCTTCGCGTCGTGAGCGGTCATTAACGTGATGCTCGAATTACGATTGCGTCGTGTTAAGGAATACTTAAGGCTGGCCGCGGCAGCTGACGCCGAGGTGACACCCGGCACAACTAAGGTTTCAATCCCCGCGTTGTGTAACACGGCCAGCTCCTCGTCGAGCCGGCCGAAAATTGAGGGGTCACCGCCTTTTAAGCGTACAACTTTTGCTCCGCGACTCGCCTCTGTCAGCAGGACTTCGTTAATGTCGGCTTGGGTCACGTGTTCACCAAACCCTTTTTTACCAACATTAATGAATTTTGCCTCACGGCGAGCCAACTCTAAGACGGCGCCTCCAACAAGGCGGTCATAAACAATCACCTCGGCCTCGTGAAGCAGTCGTCGCGCCTTGAGTGTTAACAGCTCTGGATCTCCAGGACCTGCTCCAACAAACACCACCGAGCCCGGCTCTCGACCCCTGTCCAAATGCGACGCGAGCAGTGTCTCAAGATCTTGTCTGACCTTGGTAGCAGTGCTCACACCCGTTAGCCGATCGGTACTGAAAAATGCCTTCCAAAACTGCCGTCGTGCCAACCCCTCAGGTAAGACACGCACCTTGGAACGAAATGCCTGCGCAAATCGCGCAATCTCGCCAAGACGTGTAGGTAACTGCGACTCAATATCTGACTTAAGCTGTCTTGCCAAAACCGGTGCGGTGCCCTCCGTGCCTATCGCCACGACGACCGGGTCGCGATCCACAATTGCAGGCGTTATGAAATCGCAGGCGTCGGTTCGGTCTAAAACGTTGACGATCGCGCCCTGCGCACGGGCAAGGTCAGCAACCGCATCGTTTACGGCGTCGTCAGAGTGCGCGGCATAGACAAGCGTCACGTCAGCCAAATCAGCTTTGTGAGGCAACCCCGCGTTCAATTTTATTAGGTCTGCTTGGTCCCATGAGAGCATCTCCTCACTCGGGGCGTTGGCAAACACGGTGATATCGGCCTGTGTCTTAAGTACACCGCGGCACTTGGCATCTGCCATTTGTCCGTCACCGACGATGACCACTTTACGTCCCTTTGTTGCCACAAAAACCGGAAGAAAGTCCATATTGAGAAACTCTTAGAATTCGACGGCATAATAGGACTTAATTCTTTTTGAATGGTTATATAACTAAAAAGTAAGATATAAATTCTTAAATATATTAATTTATAGGTAAATTATCGCTATTTGAGTGACTTAAAGAGGAATTTAGACATGGACGCCATGGACAAAGCCATTTTGAGACTGGTACAGACCGACACAACACTGTCCCTAGATGACATCGCAGTGCGGGTTGGGACCTCCAAAACACCCGTTTGGAATCGACTTAAACGCCTGCGGGATGACGGCGTCATCGCGCGGGAGGTCGCCATTCTGGACCCTGCAGCGCTGGGTTTAGACACGTGCTTTTTTGTCCTTGTCAAAACCAGTGAACACGATGCAGCCTGGCAAGATCGTTTTTTAGCGGCGGTCAATCAACGACAAGAGGTTATCGAGGCTCACCGCTTAGCCGGAGAAGTAGATTACATACTGAAGGTTCGCGTCCCTAATGCCCAAGCTTATGATCAGTTCTATCAAGGACTCATCTCAGACGTGAAGGTTTTTAATGTGACTGCGCTTCTGTCGATGGAAGAGCTCAAGAGCACCACCGCACTGCCCCTTTAAGATCTTTTTCTGGACACACCGATTGGGCTTCTTTTAGTATGAGAATCGTTCTCATTAACTTGCCTGTACAGAGGAAATCTCATGAATAAAATTATCGCTCTCTCGTCGGCCATTGTGGTCACAACGCTCTCCTCTTTCTCACACGCAGGCGCTGACTGCACCGAGTATCCAAAGTCACAGTGGATGAGCGTGCTCGATCTACAAAAGCGAATCGTCAATGAATACGGCTTTTCCATTAAAAATTTCAAAGTTGATGACGAGTGCTATGAAATTTATGGGTGGCAAACCGATGAAGACGGAAAAGAGCAAAAGATCGAGGTGTACTTCGATGCGTCAAATGGCGACATTGTTAAGAAAAAGATGAAGTAATGCATGCGCTGGGACCTCTACATTCGCCTGTTTCATTGGTCCCTAGCTGCGGGAATAGTCGCTAACTATTTTCTTTTAGAAGAAGGCGAGACGCTTCACGAATGGGTAGGTTACGTCGTTTGCGCTCTTGTGGTATTCCGTCTCCTATGGGGGTTTTTGGGCCCAACGCGTGCGCGCTTCAGCACGTTTCTCAAGCCTCCCAATATCGCCTTTTATGAAATGAGGGAGCTTGCTTCACCTCACACCCTTCCAAACACGCACACGGCACTGGGCGGGTATCAGCTTGTGCTGGTCCTTGCGCTTGTTATTGGTGTTGGGCTCACAGGCTGGATGCAAGATCTTGATGCATTTTGGGGGGAAGACTGGCTCCAAGATCTGCATGAGCTACTTGCGGACGCGTTAATACTCGTGGCCTGCTTCCACGTGGCCGCGGTGTTATGGATCCAGTTCGCGCTTAAGACCCCCCTGCTGCACCGAATGTGGTTTGGCAGGAAATACGCGACCAAAGCGGGTCAGGCACGAGACGTCTAGCCTAGGACGCGTCAGGGTCGCTGTTGGCACCTGGCGTGTCTAAAACGACGGGCGCGCCACCAAGAACACTTCCACACACGGAACAGGCGGCGATGTCTTTGATACCGCGACGGGTTAACGTTGGCAACACCTGAGACTCGCAAGTCAAACAGTAGGTCTCAGACGCTAGTCGTGGGGAAAAGATGCCGACCCCAATCCAGAGGGCCAGCGCGCCAAAGATCAACATGATAAACAGCTCAGCGCTCATGCGTTGCAGCCTACTTGAGCCTGTAAGCCTATTTGTATTCGCCGACCCACACGCAAAGCCATGCTAAAAAAGCAGCCGCAGAGATACCGGCAAAAAACAAGAGTGTCCCAAAATCCATGAACGAGTCCTTGGCTAAAACGCCACATGGAGCAGACTAAAACCCTAATCACCGACCCGACACTCATTTTTTCCAAGACTGTGAACTGGCTCATATTCATTCCTTATCCTCGTTGCTTAAATACCGATACGCACTCTGTGCGCACTGAATCACAGCCGCAAAAGCGCGCACCAAGCACTCACAAACCCTCGGCGCCACGCTCAGGGTCAATCCATCGCTGCAAACCTACAGCAAATAAGATCACTAAGGTCCCGCCAAGATGCGCCATCACAGCCACGTTTTCCACGGTTCCAGATGCAATAATGGGTCGTCCCAAAGCCGCTTCAGAACCCACCTTCAGGGTCACTGCAATCACTAGCCAGACGGCCCACTGATCACCCCGTCTTGCTAATGCAAGTAATCCACCCACCAGCAAGCCGTGTAAGCCGCCCGATAACCCGCGAGTCTCGACAACCACAAAATCAAGCGCCGGTGGTCTACTCAGTAAATGTTCGGCGCCGGTCGCCCCTATCGTACCCAGTAACAAGTAAACCGCGAGAGTAGTCGGTGGTGCTGAACGATTGATCAGTACCGTAATTACGGCTACCGCGACAAGATTTAACATCAGGTGGCTAACGTTCTCGTGAACAAGACCCGCCGTCAGCAGTTGCCAATAGCTGAAGTCGTATCGCTGATACGCAAACGCCTCCTGCCATAAAACGGGCATCAGTGACACCAGCCCGAGCACGACGATGGTCAGCGCTGCCAGCGGGATAGACGAAGCGTGCTCCTGGCCGGGTGGCCGCCTTTTCAAGGGCATTTACCCTTGAGTACGTAGAGCGCCAAACACGTGCTCATCGAGCCGCGCTGGGCGCCGCGCACCGTTGTTATTGTCCAGGGCGGGCGACATGACGCGTTCGCCAAACAATGACCGCGAGTAGCAGGAGCATGTACCACTCTGAACTTCCACCCGAACTTGGCTTATCTTGCACGGTAATGGAAAGTGTAGCGGGCACACTAACCGCACCGTCGCTCACAACAACCTCAAAACGGAGTGTTTCTGTTGCGCTCACTTTGGGCGTCGTTATAGTCACCGAGGCCGTATTTCGACCAGAGATCGTGGCAAGTGAACCTGACGTTTGCGCCCAGGAGTACGTGTAATTCTCTCCAGCGGCGGCGTTGGTTACTGTGACGGAGGCACTGACGATGCCGCCTTCTTGGACCGATGACAGATCCACAGCGACCGCCACTTCAGGTGTGATATTCGTCACGGTCACAACATACTCTTCCGTCGTTACGTCGACGCCGTCGCTAACTGAAACGCTAAAGATCAGGTCCTCAGAGGCTACAGCGATTCGTGGAAGGCCCATGGCCAGATCAGCGGTGTTCTGTCCGGTAAGCGTTGCCGCAGTTCCCGACGTTTGGCTCCACTGATAGGTGTAGGTGTCGTCGTCAGCGGCGTTTGTAACATCAACCGAAACGGTGGTCTGAGCGCCCTCCTCCAGTAAATCCTGCGGCGCTGACAACGAGAGTTCAGGCGGCACATTTGTTACCTCCAGTGAGAACTGCTCTGAGACCTGACCACCCGCACCATCGTCGACCGTGAACGCAAAAACGAGAATCTCTGCATTTTTGACGCGCGGCGAGGTAATGGTCACTTCTTTCGTATCAGCACCCAGTAACACAGCCTCAGGTCCTGAAAGTTGAACCCAGTTGTAGGTCAACACATCGCCCGAGTTCCGATCTGTCGTCTCAGCGACCACGCCAACGGAGGCGCCCTCTTCAACGCTGTCACTGTATTTGTCCAAGGACAATCGGGGCAAACTGTTGTCGCAGACTACCGAGTCACCCGGCACCGTTTCAAACAGCATGGGTGAGGCGATATTGGATACTGAAACATTGTCTATCCACCAACCGTAGTCGGCCACCGACTGATCCGACACAATGCGGAATCGGAATCGAACCTTTGATCCGTTCAAACTGGCACCAAAGCTAATGGTCTCGCGCACGCCCTCAAAAGAATCTGCATCTAGACGACCGTTGTAGGCGGGTCGACCCGACAATGCCGACTGATTAAAGTCGAGCAATGTGCTCGGATAGCCGACACTAAACTGGCCACCGGCGTCCGTCGCGTCTTGCCAGTCACCCCCGTCAACGCTGATTTCAACAACGCCACCATCCCAGTCAGCTTCGATCCAGTAGTAGTGCCAAAAACTGATCGCAAAATCAGCGCCGTCGCCAACGGTGAACTCGATGGTCTCGGTCACCACATCGGTAGGGTACGGGTTGTTCAGTAAGAGCATGATGCGAGTACCCAGTGGCTCACCCGTAAAACTCTGAAACAACGCCACGTTTTCAGCGTCAACAACTTGGGTACCCTCGGCGGGAATCGACTCTTGGTAGAGGACACGCTCTTTGAAGGCGGAGAAAAACGACCGTGACTCCATGTCCTCCAGGATCTGATCGCCCACCAATGGCTTTGGCTCAAAGTCGTAATTTACAACGGTCGCCAGTTCAACTGGGGCGGGCTCTACCGTTTCGTCACCCGTTTCGATTTCCAAGAACTGAAGCTCCATCGTCAGGGTATCTGCCGTCCCTGCTGCGTTGAGCACCACTTCTATTTCCGGGCTGAATACTGTTTCAAACAAATCAACATTTGAAAACTCAACAATACCGCCGTTTTCCATGGTGACGTCGTGACCACTCGTAACAACCGCTTGTGCGCGGATCATTGATAAAAATTCAGATCCCGTATTGCTGACGTCAAAAGAAATAGTTCCGGTCTCACCGACATCCAAAACGCCGTCGCGCGAACAAAAGCCAGCATCGAGGCCATCAAAATCTTCAGTCAGATCAAAGTTTTCGGTTTCATAGGTCGACAACTGACTGAGATAAGACTCCGACACACCGGACAAAGGGTAAGCACCACGCGACGGTGGAACCGCACCAAGCCCCATTCCTCTGCGCGCAAAAGCCTCAATAGCCAACGTATAGTCCGCTGTATCACTGGCGTACATAGCCGCGAGAATAGCGTCGCGCGCCTCGGTGTAGGTGGGTGCAATCGGTGTCATCTTATAACCGGCGACAAGGTAATCCGCCATTCGACTCTCAGCCTCGCTAAACGCATGCACGTCGAGTAATCCAACGTAGATATCCCACAACATCGAGGCCCACACCTCACCAGCAGCATGGGGTGAGCCATTTGAGGTTGGTGGCAAACCTTCAGGCTCTGCACCGTCCTGTATATGAGTGAACGTCAGCGGGTTGACTGTCATATTGACTGTATAGGGCGCACGTCTTACTGAATTGGTAAAGTTGGCCACGTGGGTACTTACGGTGTACCCAGTCTCAAAGTTTGCGTTTCCTTCGATTTGAGCATGGGACTCCCGAAGCAGGAACATGAGTGCATGAAAGTCGCTCCATCCCTCACCCATCGCACGTCCTTGAAAATTAACCAGGCCGTTCGCATTACCCACCAAGCGATTCTGAATGTAGTGTCCCCACTCGTGCGCAATGATGCCGTTATCAAAGGTGGAATCTTTGAGTGCGCCGTTAGACAGTAGCTCGGCAGTGACCTCTTCGGATGCTTCGATTAATGCGCGTACGGGTGCGATATCATTGAATGAAACACCGACCGTCGGGACCACATTTGGCGTCACGTCGCCGAAAAGCACGTAATCGTCAGTCACAATAACGAGTGCTGCAGCACCCGCTATGCGTGCATTTTCCGCCTGCGTGACGTAGGTACAATCCGCGGCAGTGGGGCTGTCGACGAGCACGATGTTTCCAGTAACCTCCTCAATGTTGGTGATCGCCTCACAGGCATCGGTTTCTGTGCCTCCGTCACCCGCGAGACCATCAGTAGGCACGACGATCCTCGCCGACAGTGTGGGGTAGACCTGAGGACCAAACATTGCGGGCGCTGTAAAACCCATGAGACCAATCTCGGGATGCGAGGTAACCGTCAGGCCAAAATCCTCGCCGTACTCGATATCCTTCGATAGGAACAAATACTGCTGCATCCGCGGACTCGCGCCATCCGCTGGTGTGTACATGTTCGCGTTGTTAAATCCTGATGAGTCCTGTCCTTGAACGATCAACGGATCGCCCCCAATGCCACCTCGGTCGTAATTCAAAAACTGGGCGTTGAAGGACTGCTCGTCAAATCCGTGGTCGTACCACCAATCGTGAAGGTAGTTGTTCATGTAAAACAAATTTACAATTGCCGCGCTGTAATTGTCCTTTGTGGAACCGTTAACGGGATCGTACACATAGTTCCACGCCTGATCTGAGGTGAGGTCGGGGGAAATATCAGTCTCATCCTTGTCGTCACCGCCCGTGATATCACCATAAGCAAACGCATTATTGCCTTCCAGCGAACTGGTAAACCCAGGAATCCAAGGATCGACAGTGCTCAAAATCGGGAGCGCATCGACAGTTATTACCGTCATATCAACGATGTCTGTCGCGTCCGGCTCTTCATCGATCTTGGGAATGACATCGCCATGCGGACCTTGCAACAGAGACTTATCGGCTTGGCGCCCAAATACGCCGTACTCATACGCCTCATTTTCAACCAAGTTTCGGCGGTACAGCACCTCGCCATCTTTATCGACAACAAAGCTATACAACATCTCTTGGCCCGACGTCGGGTGTGTCACGCCCACCTCGAGGTAGTGCGCGGGAATGACTTCACGTTCACCCGGAAAATACACACGCTTAACTCGCGAGAGTCCGCGAAGCTCAAGGTCTGCGTTTGTCGTAAGCGTTGCCACATCGAAACGACCACGTCTCTTTGCGTCAATCACCGTAGCTGATACCGGCGAGTCGGCCAGATCCGTGAGCGCCGCTGAAAACGCCTCATCCGTCGACCCAAAAGATCTCAGTTTTGGGCTGTCTGCCTGACCGGCAGGTACTGACGCAAAATACCCCGAGGCCGCCACCATGTTGTGGTCTTGATCCATCAAGATGTTCAGCTCTCGATTAAAGACCTCGACACCAAAAAGCGCCTGCCCAAACTTAGCGACAATAGCACCACGACCCATATCATGAAGTGAGGTCAGGTCTGCCGTTTGCGCTTGCTTCTTACGCGCGGCGCCCACCCCACTCATCACTTCTAAGTAGTGCCGTGCCGCAAACTCCGCACGATCGAAATCTTCGACCCCGTTAAACGTCGGGCGTTTAATCGTCGCGCGATTCCAGCGAAACGTGGTCGAACCCAAGTCTTGATCATATTGGTCTAAGGGGAAACGACTACTCGTTCTCAACCGCATACTTGCTGGAAGTGCGCGACGAGGCAAAACAAATTCATCTGCGCTTAGTACGCCGATGCTGGAGTCGATGTTGGGTTTGGACACTTCCGCAGGGGAGACAACCGCGGTCGCAATATTGGACACCCCAAGGAGGAGCAGAAAAGTGATGAGGTCTTTATGACGGAGCGGAGTCATGGCTCCTCCTGATTATAATCAACGCAACTTACACTGCTTAACATTAGCACTTTTTACCTGCCCTGCCGACGTGGGCAGGACCCGGTCCGTGCCTCGACGAATCGGTGCACCGCGTTGAAGTTTAGTCGATCGACGTTAGAAAAAGGGCCGTTTATAACAGTCTTAGCGTCGGCTCCTGCATGACACCGAGTTGCTCACGCAACTCCAAAATATGATCAGACCAAAACCGAGCCTGACCAAACCAAGGGAACGCCCTTGGAAACGCGGGGTCGTCCCATCGCGACGCCAGCCAAAACGCGTGGTGCATGAT
>DGPO01000113.1:0-1494 GCA_002390485.1 Halieaceae bacterium UBA4438
GATAGCGTTACCGTCTTCGTCTTGCCATCTAACGAGTGCCTCTGCACCAATGATGGCACCGGTGAATAAGTCGACCTGCGGCTGATACATCAAAGACAGCCCAGTGCTTTTTAGAGACTTTCGAAGCCCTTGCTCTATTGATAGCTCTAGGGCGGAATCCGCCGCGATAGTTTTATCATAGAGGCGTGCACGCTGGCGTCCTTCTGCCTTTGCGGCGTAGGCCGCAGCGTCAGCTTTGGTGAGAATTTCCTCGGGTGAGCGACCGTGCTCCGGTGACATGGCGATCCCAATACTGGGTGTGATCACTAACGCATGACCGGGAATCTGTATGGGTTCAGACAGGCAGCTGATGATGTGCTCTGCGATGCTGATCAGCTGTTCTGAGCCTTCTGGGTTTCTCACGATCAGAGAGAACTCGTCGCCACCGGGGCGTGCGATTTCAAGCGCAAACGCGTCGATGGGAAGCGCTCTTTTCGCGCCAGGAAAGTCCGTTGCTATAGGGCCGATTTGGGCCGCGCAGGTTTGAAGACGCGATGCGATGCGCTTGAGGACGACATCCCCCCGGTCGTGACCAATTGAGTCATTAATGCGTTTAAAGTGATCGATATCGATCATGATTAAACCGACTTGCCCGTTCATGTTTTCCGAGCTGACGAGGTTGCGCCTGAGTTGTTCAGTAAAGCTTCTGCGGTTCGGAAGGTCAGTCAAATGATCAAAGTAGGCCAGGTAGCGGAGGTGGTCTTCCTTGGATTTAAGCTCCTTTAAGGTTTCAGCAGAGCGGAGCATGTACCGCACAAGTCGGCCTAGCAATGGCCAGTTCAGCGGCTTGGTAATGTATTGAGTCGCACCTGCCTCAAAGCCCATGTCGATGGTTTCTTGATCGTCTGCGCCGGTGACGATCAGCAGTGGAATGTCTTTTGCGTCATCCCGCGCGCGCAGACGTCGGCAGGTCTCGATACCGCTGATGCCGGGCATGTCGACATCCATAAAGATAAAGTCGGGACTGTTGTTGGAAACAAGGTCCAGTGCTTCATAGCCGTCTCTGGCTTCCAGCACACTCATTCCCTCTGACTCCAAGCATTGCCTCACCAGGAGACGCTGCATGCTGTCGTCCTCGCAAATCAGAACGAGCGGACTGTCATCTGCTTTAGTCACTAATCGAGCCTTCCTTGGTTGCGCGCCACGCTAAAAGTTGGGCGCGCATTATGGTTAAGCCAGTCGCATCGGATGTCGTAAAACTCATCGCGTTTCACCAAAATTTGGATTGCCAGATGCCACAGTGATGATATGAAGGTAAACTGCGCGTTGGTTATTGGGAAGGTTTTTTTGAGTGTCGATCGCCGATCAAAAGCTTCAAGACATCAGGATGCGAGTGCAGTCACATTTTGCGGCGGCACCCAAGCGCATTGATCCGCAGCGCAAAGCCCAGCTCGAGGAGAAAATTCGTTCCCAGCTTGAGCAACACAATGCGGTGATTATTGCCCACTATTACAC
>DGPO01000113.1:1500-8185 GCA_002390485.1 Halieaceae bacterium UBA4438
GCGCCTGAAATTCAAGCGCTGGCTGAGGCGACGGGGGGATGTGTCTCAGACTCCTTAGAGATGGCCCGCTTTGGCCGAGATCACCCCGCGCAGACGCTGCTCGTTGCCGGTGTTCGCTTCATGGGTGAAACCGCAAAGATTTTGACGCCACATAAGCGGGTATTGATGCCTACTTTGGAGGCGACCTGCTCGTTAGATGAGGGCTGTCCCATTGACGAGTTCGCCGCTTTCTGTGACGCCCACGCTGATCGGGAGGTTGTGGTTTATGCCAATACGTCTGCGGCTGTAAAAGCCAGGGCCGACTGGGTAGTCACGTCGAGTATCGCGCTGGATTTGGCGGAGCACCTTGCCGAGCAAGATAAAAAGATTTTGTGGGCGCCTGATCGTCACTTGGGCGACTATGTTCGGCGAGAAAGTGGTGCCGATATTCTCGTTTGGGACGGCGCCTGCATTGTCCACGAAGAGTTCAAAGCAAAAGGTATTTTAGATCTCAAACGTGTGCACCCTGACGCCGCAGTCCTGGCGCACCCCGAATCGCCCGCGTCGGTACTTGAACTGGCTGATCACGTTGGATCGACCACGCAAATCATTAAGGCGGCGGCTCACCTTCCAAACGAAAAGTTCATTGTTGCGACGGATCAAGGCATCTTTTATCAGCTCCAAAAGACCGCCCCTGATAAGACGTTCCTGATTGCACCCACCGCGGGTGAGGGTGCGACCTGTCGAAGTTGTGCGAATTGTCCGTGGATGGCGATGAACGAGCTTGAGCTCCTTGCCGAAGTGCTCGACAAGCCGCAAGGGCGAGAGATTGTTGTTGATCCGGTTTTAGGGGAGCGCGCCATGCAGCCACTCGATCGCATGCTGCAGTTTGCCCAGTCGTTGGGGACGGGGGTCGTCGGTCGGGCTTAAGAGTTTTCTAGCTCGTCTCTGATGTCCATAACGTCGCGGAGTCGTTCGTTGATCATGGCGGACTGGGTAAAGTTGTTGTTGACCAACTTAAGCGCGTAATTTAACTGCGTTTGCGCCGCATTAAGCGCGCCGACCAAGATAAAGTACTCCGCGCGCGACTGGTGCAGGCCCACGATATCGCCTGCGAGTCCTTGAACCTCCGCGAGTCGATACCAAACGCCAGGATCTTCAGGCTTTCTCTTGCTTTGATCTTTGAGCAGTTGGGCGGCGACATGCGGAAGGCCGGCCTGCCAGAGCGCATCCGCATAGGCCATGGTCAGGGGGTGGTTCCCGGGCGACAAGCTCAAACGATTTTTGAGTCGGCGCAATGCGCTCTGGTGTTGTCCCAGAGCAGTGTCTATTTCACTACTGGCAAGAATAAAAGCCAAATTGTCAGGGTCAGGTCGCATGGCTTCGTCGAGCGCTTTTCTTGCCTTAATGGGCTCACCTGCCTCGATGTACGCCAGTGCCAAACCGTACCAACCTGCGGCTGCTTCGGTACCACCTTCAAGCGTCTGATCGGTAAAGAGATTTATCGCCGCAACCGGTGTTTGCGTTAACTGCTGACGAACGCGTGCTTGCATGAGCGCAAAGTCGAAGCTTTTTGGTCTGATGACGCGCCGCTCGGCACGCGCGCGATTGCGCATGTCGGCAACCCGTTTTTCTGACAATGGGTGCGTTCGCAGGAATTCAGGGAGTCGATTTGTACTGTACAGTCGATGTGCGGCGAGCATGCGTTCGTGCATGTCGGCCGCCGCGTGCGGGTCCCTGCCGGATGCAACCAGTGTTCTAAGTCCAATACGATCTGCTTCTGACTCGTTGGCTCTACTGTATTTAAGACGCGAGTCTTGAGCGGCGGCCTGCGTCGCAGTCATGGCTGCAAGTCCGGCGTCTGAGCCTGCGGTCGCCGCCAGCGCAATACTGGCGACCAATCCGGCAATGGTGAGTATGTTTTGGTTTTGCGAACGTTCCCGTTGACGTGAGAAGTGGCGTTGACTGAGGTGGGCAACTTCGTGCGTGAGGACCGCCGCGAACTCATCTTCAGTCTGCGCATGATGTATGAGTCCGTTGTGAACACCGATGATGCCGCCCGGCACGGCAAACGCGTTAATCGTTGGGTTGTCCACGACAACAAGTTGCAGCTGCCTGTCTCTTAAGTCACTGTGCAATACCAGTTCAAAGACGAGGTTCTCAACGTAGTCGTAAAGTAGTGGGTCGTCCAAGACGGGCGCCTGGGCACGAAACACTTTAAGCCACAAGCGGCCCAAACGACGCTCATACTCCTCAGAGTACAGACTCGTACTCGAGGCACCCAGATTTGGGATTTTCAAATCATCATTGTCCGCGAAAACGCGGACGCCTCCGAGGGTCGTCGCGACTGTGAGCGCGGCGAAGACAAGCGATTGTAGGAAGCGTTTGGGCATCGAGTAATGTTAACTGACTTTGCAGCGCGACGTGTGTCTGTGTGTGACAAAAGTACCGTCCGTTGGTTCCCTGAGCAGGTATACTGTGGTTTGAGGGGCGAGGGATTCTGTTCATGTCGTTTGTAGAGACTGTCGATGCACGCGGAAAACGCTGTCCAATGCCTATATTGATGGCCAAGCGGGCGATCGCCATGTGTGAACAAGGTGATTCTATAGAGGTCCTAGCGACCGACCCCGCGGCCCCCAGTGATTTTGAAACCTTTGCCAAGCTTGAAGGTCATAGTGTGAGTTGGGAGCGACGCGAAGAGGTGTTGGCCATAGCGCTAACCCTTTATGTCGCAGGGGAAGGAGGCAGTGGATGATTAACGCAGTTAAGAATTGGTATGACCGGCACTTTACTCGTGACGAATCGGTGATTCTGTTCATGATCTTGCTGGGTGCGCTCTTGTTGCTGAGCGTATTGGGCGATGTCCTCATGCCGGTTTTTGTGGCGCTGGTCCTTGCGTATCTAATGCAAGGTGTCGCCAATCAGCTTCAGAAGTGGGGGTTGAGTCGCGAGTTTGCGCTGACAGGTTCGACCCTAATTTTTGTGGGGGTCTTCTTCGGGTTTTCACTCGGCGTAGCCCCCTTGGCTTGGCGTCAGTTTGAGGGTCTGATTCGTGAGGCGCCGGCGATGATGGCTGCTGTTCAGATTCAGATTGAACAAATTATGGCCCGCTATCCCCTAGTGATCGAGCAGGCACCCATTACGGAAATGCTTTCGTCGCTCCAGGGGCAGGTCGCGTCCATGGGGCAGGCGCTCGTTGGGTTTGGTTTAGCCTCGATTCCCGGCGTGCTCACGTTTTTGATTTACCTGGTATTGATTCCGCTCATGGTCTTCTTTTTCCTAAAGGACCGTGAGCAACTCATGACTTGGGCGCTGAGTTTTCTTCCAAGCGAGCGCCCAGCGCTCGATCAGATCGGTCGAGATGTGAATGTGCAGATCGCAAATTACGTCCGCGGCAAGGGTATTGAGATTGCGATTATGGGTGCACTGAGCTACGTCGGGTTCGCAGCCTTTGGTATCAATTACACGGCTCTTCTTGCGCTTTTAGTCGGCCTAAGTGTCATCGTTCCTTACATCGGTGCGTTCTTGGTCACAATACCGGTTGTTCTGGTCGCCTTCTTTCAGTTTGGTCTGATGAGTCACTTTTACTGGGTCGTCGGCTTCTACATGCTGATTCAAGTGCTCGATGGAAATGTACTCGTACCGGTGTTGTTTTCAGAGGCGGTCGACTTGCACCCTGTGGCTATTATTATCGCAATACTTATTTTTGGTGGTCTTTGGGGCGTCTGGGGTGTGTTTTTCGCGATACCCCTGGCCGCCTTGTGCAATGTGCTGTTGGTCTCTTGGCCGCGGTCAGAATCTTAGCGCGCGTGCGCACAAAGGAGTAACTATGCAAATTAGGCGTTTCGCTCGCTTGTTATCAGCCCTGTTTTTGGCCGCTTTTTTGATGGCCTGTGGTGGGTCCGTGCAGGACCCAACCCCGCCTGCGGTCATAAACAAAAGCCCTAACGACGAGCGGACGTACGCAGCCGTGACATTGGATAATGGCCTACAGGTTCTGATGGTGTCGGATCAGGAGACTGAAAAGTCCGCTGCAGCCCTCAGTGTTGGGGTTGGTGCGTTTTCTGACCCCATGGATTTTCAGGGCATGGCGCATTACCTCGAGCATATGTTGTTTATGGGGTCCGAATCGTTCCCTGAGCCCGACGGCTATATGAATTTCGCGGCCGAGAACGGGGGCAGTTCAAATGCTTACACCTCGAGTGAGATCACGAACTACATGATCACCATCGAGAACAGTGCGTTTGCGGAGGCGCTTCACCGACTCTCGGAGTTTTTTGCCGCGCCGATACTGGACCCTGACTATATTCAGAAAGAGAAAAATGCCGTCAACGCGGAGTGGTCAATGCGTCGCGAGTCGGAAGGGCGCTCGATTTACCGACTGCAACGTGAGCTGCTGGGGGATCATCCGGCTAATCGGTTTACGATCGGTAATCTTGACACCTTGGCAGACAAGGATCAGCGCGAGTTACATCCCGCGACGATTGAGTTTTTCCAGCAATACTATTCGGCCAATCTAATGTCCTTAGTATTGATAAGCCCTTTGCCTGTTGCTGAAATGGAGCGACTCGCAGCGTTACACTTTTCGCGTATTCCAAATAAAGAGATTGATCGGCCTACCGTCACGACTGAGTTGGACTTGGCCGCCGTGTCTGGAAAACTCATTCGGTTCAAGCCTCAGCGGGATCTGCGAGAAATGCGGCTGAGCTATATTATTGATAATAATCAAGCGCAATGGCGAAGTAAGCCCGGCGACTACTTAGGCTATGTTATTGGCTCGGAGATGCCTGGCACGCCGGCGGACACGCTCAAGTCGATGGGTTTAATCAGTGAGTTGATGACGTCCAGCTACGAGTCGCTCTACGGCAATTACGGCACGTTTGAAATCAGTGTTCAATTGACGCCGCAGGGCATGACGCGACGCGATGAGATCTTCGATATTGTCGCAGGCTACATTGAGCTACTCCGGCAGGAGGGCGTGGACGATCGTTACGCCGATGAGTATAAGCAGTCGCTTGAGAATCGCTTTACCTTTCTCGAAAAAACCGACGACTTCTCTTACGCTGCCAGTCTCGCAGCAGCGATGCAGGACTACCCAATCGAGCACGTCATTGACGCGCCTTTTCGGTTTGACGGATTTGATCAGGCCGCGGTGGATACGCTTCTTTCTCAACTCGTACCGGAGCGCCTGAATACTTGGTACATCTCGCAAGAAGAGCCGACAGACCAAGAGCTGGAGTTTTACGTCGGTCCGCATTCTGTTGAAGATCTTGCCGCACCTGATCTCAGCAAGGCACTCGCCCGCGTCGATCGCCTCGGTCTTGAGTTGCCCAGCAAGAATGGCCTTCTGCCTGAAAACTTTAGTATCAAGACGTCACCTACCGCAGTCACGCCTATTTCGGTTGACGAGAACGTAACGTTCTGGCTCAAAGGCAGCACCCATTTTGGCGGCTTGCCGAAAGGCTTCTCGCGTATCCAGCTCAGTACAGATGCGGCACTAAACAGTGCGCAGAGCGCCGTTTACCTGTCTCTTTGGGAGTCGCTCTATGACTTAAAACAAACACCTTTGGCTACCGAGGCGTCGATCGCCGGCATGAGTTTGTCCATGGGCGCGTCCAACGGGATTTCGCTAACTCTCGCAGGGTTTACTGACAAGCAGCCGGAGCTCCTCGAGCGAGCACTTGCGGGCTTGCGCGTTGAGCCTTCGGAGTTGGAGTTCGGGCAGGCAGTCGAGCGCCTTTTGCGGGGTATTGAGAACTCGAAACGCGCCTTCCCCTACACACGCTTCACACCGCTGTTGAGTTTGTTGACGCGGCAGGGACGATACACCGACGCCTCCCTCGCGCGAGCGGCGTCAACGGCCAGTCTGGAGGGTTTTAATGCGTTCGTTGATCAGGTATTGGGCACAAGTCACGTGCGTGGGGCCTTCTTCGGTAATTACAGTGAGACTGATGTTCGCGGCGTTTATGAGTTATTGAGTACCGCCGTCAGCGCCAGCGCTTCTGCGCGCTATGCGCGGTCAAACGTCTACGCCCCCAAACCTGCTACGACGCTTCTTTTGAATCGTGAGGTGCCGGTGGAAGATCTCGGCATGCTGTATGCGTTTGCCGCGCCTGAGGCGAGTGTCAAAAACCAAGCACTAAGTCAAATATTGGCGCGCCATCTTCGCGTGCGTGCGTTTGAAACGCTCCGAACCGAGGAGCAGCTCGGCTATGCCGCCGGCGGCGGGGCGCTCGATCTCTACAAGCATCCGATGGTGATTTTGTATATACAAACACCTGTTAAAGGTCCGCAAGAGATGCTCGATCGCTTTACCGCATATACCGAGGAATATAGTGATGAGTTGGCCGCGTTGCCGGAGGCGTCGTTTGAAAAGTTTAAGGCCGGCGTACTGACTGCGCTGACAGAGCCCCCTAAAAATCTTTCGGCCGAAGCGGGTCCTTTCGTGTCGGACTGGGCTATTGAGCACTATGATTTTGACACTCGCGCCAAGTTGATTGCTGCGGTGAACGCGGCAACGCTGCAAGACGTACAGCGTTTCTATGAAGAGACCGTTTTCAGCGAGGCCTCGTCGCGTATCGTCATCCAGCTCAGGGGTAAGCGGTATTCAGAGCGTCCCTTTGCAACGGTAGATGGTGGGGTGGTGATCGATGATATCGATAAATTCCATAATGACATGCCTGTGCAGGCGCGCTAACGGCAAAAG
>DGPO01000001.1 GCA_002390485.1 Halieaceae bacterium UBA4438
AGCGGGCCCCCCAGATTGAAATAGGGGTGACTGGCTAGGTTCATGATCGTGGGCTGACTTGTCGTCGCAAAAAAATCGATCTGCAGGCTCAACGGATCGACCAGTACATAACGCACTGTAATCGTTCGATCGCCCGGAAAACCGTCTTCCAAATGAGCAAGCTTCAGAGACATCTCAAGCGAAGAATCATTACGGCGATGTGCCGGTTCAAAGGTTTGCTGGTGCAACCCGCTGGCTCCTCCGTGAAGTAAGTTGGAGCGGGCCACTTCATTAACGTTAATGGCGAATGACTCGCCTGCGATTGAAAATTTTCCGTCGCGCAAACGGCTTGCCACAGGTCCCACCGTTGCGCCCATGTAAAACGGGTCAGACGCGTAATCTTCTGCTTGCGCGTAACCGAGTACGACGTCGCTACTCCGGCCCGCCAGCTGCACAGTTATTCCAGTAATAGACGCGCCTTGTGACAGCAGGTTAACGGTCATTCCCGAACTGTCTGAGTTTGTTTTTGACGAAATTTGAAAATGCTCTGTCATACCTCAGCATAACCGATCTAGTGGCGTTGTAAGTGTGATGACGCTGGATCAAGATGAGGCTACCCTTTAAGGGTCTGGGGTTTTATAAGAGGGGTCTATGCCAACCAGCGAGCAGCAAATTATTCATCGGGTCTCTGCGCTTGTTGCGGCTGATTCTGTCAGTTCGCCAGACCCACGCTGGGACAGCAGTAACCGGAAGGTGATTCATCATATTGCCGAGTACGCTGAAGGTGATGGCTGGGCTGTTGAGATTCAAGAGTTGGGTTCTGGCGCGAATACGAAGGCCAACCTAATAGCTTCTTTGGGCGATTGTTGTGAGGCGGGTGGTCAGCCCTCGGGTCTTGTGTTGTCTGGCCATACCGATACGGTGCCATTTGACGCGGGAGGTTGGGATTCGGATCCACTGACGCTTGATGAACGAGACGGCCGGTTGTATGGCTTGGGCAGTACCGACATGAAAGGGTTTTTTGCTGTGGCGTTGGAAGCGGCGGCGGCGTTTGATCCAAAAGAGTTTAAATCGCCCCTTTATTTGCTGGCGACTGCTGACGAGGAGAGCACCATGCGCGGTGCTCGATCACTGACCAGAGACTACTTACCACAGGCTCGAGCCGCCGTTGTGGGAGAGCCTACCGACCTTAGGCCGATGCGAATGCATAAGGGCATCATGATGCAAGGGGTCAAGATGCGCGGTCGGAGCGGGCACTCGTCTGATCCTGACTTGGGTAACAACGTTATCGACGCTTTACCGACGTTACTGGCGGTGTTGTCAAACTACCGCGACGAGTTGGCGCAGAAGTTTCGCTGTGAGCTCATGGCTGTCCCTGTCCCCACCCTTAACTTTGGGTGCGTCCATGGTGGCGATAGCCCTAACCGAATTTGTGGGGAGCTCGATTTTAGTTTCGACGTCCGCATGTTGCCCGGCCTTGAGTACCAAGACGTAGAGCGGGATCTGAATTCACGCTTGGTTGAGATTGCTGCACTGCACGGTATTGATATCGAAATGCGCCGGTTAGTTGAACCCGTCCCCGCTTTTGAGCAAGCCAAGGACAGCGAGCTCGTGATTGCCTGCGAGGCTGCCTCGGGTCATGTCGCTGACGCTGTAAATTTCGCGACAGAGGCGCCATTTCTCCAGTCACTGGGTCTCGAAACCATTGTCATGGGGCCCGGATCTATTGACGTTGCGCACCAACCTAATGAATACCTGCCACTCGACCAGATTCAGCCTGCCGTCGAGACTTTACGGGCCTTAATAAGGCGTTACTGCCTTTAGTGATACGGTGTTCGAGCGTCAACACAGCAATGAGGAGTAATCATATGAGCACAATGAGAGCGGTGAGAGTTGATTCGTGTGGTGGACCAGAGCAAATGTCCATTCGGGAGGTGCCAAGGCCTGAGCCTGGTCCAGGTGAGGTCCGCATTTGCCTGAGCGCTTGCGGTATCAACTTAATCGACACCTACCACCGCTCTGGGCTCTACCCTCTGGCACTTCCTACCGGTTTGGGGTGTGAAGGCGCGGGTCGTGTAGACGCCATTGGCGATGGGGTTGACGACCTGAATGTGGGAGAGCGGGTCGGCTTTGCGATGGCCATGGGCGCGTACGCTGAGGCTATTGTCCTACCGCGTAGCGCACTGGTGAAAATCCCCGACGCCGTGACCGATGAAGAGGCCGCCGCTGTATTGCTGAAAGCGATGACCGTGGACTACCTTTTCAACGATACATTTGTGCTCCACGGGGGTGAGACTGTGCTCTTTCATGCGGCGGCAGGGGGCGTTGGTTTAATTGCCTGCCAATGGGCCAAAGCGAAAGGGGTCCGTCTGATCGGCACAGCCAGTACCGAGGCGAAGTGCAAACTCGCCCTGAGTCACGGAGCAGCAGAATGTTTTGTGAGCGCTGGCGATGATCTCGAGACGCGGCTTCGCAGCGCTGCACCGAGTGGCTATCCAGTGGTTTACGACAGTGTGGGGAGATCCACCTATCGATTGAGTCTTGGGCTCCTCGCACCCCTGGGTACATTCGTCAGTTTTGGTAATGCGTCGGGTCCAATTGATGCCATCGTCCCAGGCGAGTTGGCGCTCGGCGGGTCGCTCTACTTCACGCGTCCAACATTGGCCACGCACATGGCCAGACCGGGTTGGATGCAAGCCTCAGCTGATCGTATTTTTGACCTCATTCAGTCCGGTGCGCTGACAGTGGATATTAATCAACGCTATTCGCTTGATGACGTGGTGTCGGCACACAAAGATCTTGAGGGGCGTCGCACGACAGGCAGTTCGGTGCTCATCCCTTAACCGATTCGACGGGGCCTGTTGAGTGCACCACACAGACGCGGTAAAAAAGGACAATAACAACGAACAATAACAACGAATAAGGGAACGCTATGCGAGCCAGTTACAAAGCAATGACGCCATTTATGACAGCGGCTGAAGCCGATCAGATGCTTCGCATTGCCGAAGCTCGTGAGGTGTTTCGTACTTACGCAGAAGAGGCCTTGAACGAGGGTATCGGCGAGTCTCTCCCTCAACGGTTTGACGCGGCGTTTAACTATATTCAGCACGGTATTGACGGTCACGGGAATACCGACGAGGTGAGTACAGCCGCTCAGCGGACCAACTATTTTCGAGAGACTTACGCCTACGGCAACGAGATTCAGGCGCCCGGTGTCGAACCCTTTTTTACACATCCCGATCTGTTAAACGTTGCAAGAGAGGTGACCGGTCGTCCTTTGGTCGTCCCTGCCATCGTCTACGCCAACATACTGACGCCGGGACAAGAATTGGCGATCCACACTGATGTCCCTGAGTTTCGAGGTGCGGACCGAAAACGCATGCCGCAGTGGCTGTTGGTCACGATGCTCCACTCAGGATTGTTTGATGATTACCGGATCCCCATTGCAACCTGCGTCTCGTGGTTCGGGGCTAATCCAGGTGGCGCCTTTGCCTACTTTCCTGAAGGGCCGCAAGGTCCTCGAGAGTCCATGCCGGCGACGCACAATACGGCCATCCTCATCGACACTGATACCGTATTTCACGGTGTTGAACGCGTTACCCCCAAAGCGCTATTTCCCGAGATCGATAAAGGCGCG
>DGPO01000070.1:0-4086 GCA_002390485.1 Halieaceae bacterium UBA4438
GGCGACCCTTTTCTGTTTTTGGTGGAGGCGGCGGGAGTTGAACCCGCGTCCGCCAGTACTCTGCCTTTGGCTCTACATGCTTAGTTTCCGTTAATTAATTTAACGGTCAACAGCCCAACGGTCAGGACGTAGACCGCGATTCTCGTAAAATTTGACGGCGACTCCCGAGACATAAGCCACCGCGGTCCAGTTCTGAATGACAGTCACACCCTCGATACTGGCATCTTAGGTTAGACCGCCAGGGCCGAAGCACCTGGATGGTGTTACAAAGGGCTACTTACGCAGCCAGTTGTGCACCGTAGTTGTCGTCATTGGCAACTAATAGTTTGCAGCTTTGGATTTACGTGATTGGCTACCATCACGGCATGCACCGCAGGTTTCGTTACCGTCGTCGAATCCGTAACGCCCCCATGGCTTTGAGTATACATGATGGTGTGGACAGCCACGATGAAATAAGTCGAGTACACTGCGCGCATGAAAAATACCCCGCCCATTGTCAGAGCGGCTTTTGCCGACATGGTGCCGCTGTTTCTGCCTGCCTTACCGTTTGCGCTGCTTTTCGGTGTGATGGTGGTGGAGTCTGGTGTCTCGAAGCTCCTTGGCTGGTCGAGTTCCGTCATTATGTTTGGTGGCTCTGCCCAAATGACGTTGATTACGTTGGTGGGAGAGGGCGCTGCGGTATCCGCCGCTATCACCACAACGCTGATTGTGACGGCCCGACACATTCTCTACTCGGTCACGCTCGCCCCACGATTTCAGGTGCAGCCTCGATGGTTTCGTTGGCTCGGCCCCTATGTATTGATCGATCAGGTCTTCGCTTTAACGCAGGTGCGCGACCTCAGCGATGACGACGATTTTCGTCGTTATTACCTCACGGCGGGTTTTACCTTTTGGGGCATGTGGGTGCTCTTTACGGGCTTGGGCATTGTTCTTGCGCCCATCATTCCAGAAGGAATCGGCATAGAGATTGCCATAACGCTCATGTTCCTCGGCCTTTTGCTAATGGCGATTCGGCGTCGGGCCCAAGTGGTGACGGCGGTACTTAGCGCAGGTATTGCGCTAGGGTTTGCTCATCTCGACAATCAGCTGGGTCTCATCGTTGCGGTAGTGGCCTCGCTTTTCGTGGCCAGTGTCACCGAATGGAGGCGGTCATGAGTCTTTTCTGGGGCATCGTGCTGGCGGGCTTGGGGGCCTATGCAATGCGCGCATCGTTTGTGGTGCTACTCTCAGGCGTCACTTTCCCTGACCGAGTTATCCGAATTCTCGATCACGTTGGGCCTGCAGTAATGGCCGCCTTGGTCGTGACAACACTTACCGGTCCCGGTGGGCAACTCGAGGCCGGTCCCGTTGAGTTTCTGACGCTTGGTATCATGGCTGGGGTGACCTTGTGGCGAAAGGACTTACTCATCGGCCTTCTTGTGGCCCTTGCCGTATTCTTTGCGTTAAACGCAGTGGTGGCTTAGCAATGAGTACCAGGGAGAAAGTATGACAAAGCGACCTAACCCCCTCGACCGTTACGCGCGAGACCTCGCGCCGGGCGAGCTGACTTGGATCGGTGTTCGACCTAGACGACGTGAGTCCTTACTGTCAGTAAAGTCTACACAGGCAGTGGCGACGCTCGGCTTAGAGGGTGATCACCGCATGGGCAAGACGCCCGGCTCCGGGAGGCAGGTATCCATTATCTCTGAGGAGTTCATTGCGCAGGCGGCGCATTTCTTAGGTCGCGATGAGATCGACCCCGGACTGTTGCGTCGCAACTTGGTGGTGAAGGGTGTGAATCTCAATGCCTTGCGACGTCAGCGGTTTCAAATTGGTACGGCTGTGTTTGAGGCAACCCAGCTGTGTCACCCCTGTGCGCGCATGGAAGAAAATCTTGGCAAAGGGGGTGTCGCCGCAATGATCGGTCACGGTGGCCTGTGCGCTAAAATTATTGAGTCCGGGGACATCGCCATCGGTGATGCTGTTTCAGTCCTCCCCTCCGTGACGCAATGATGGACGATCCACACGCTTTTGAGCTCGACGCTCGGCTAGAGCAAGACACCGTGCTCATTGCCGATTGGCACCTGTGTCAGGTTCGGTTGATGAACGATCAGCGCTACCCTTGGGTGATTTTGGTGCCGAAGGTACCCGGTGTGGCTGAGATCCATGAGCTGGCTGATGAACAGCAACACCTCCTGATGGGTGAGTCGATTCGTCTGTCTAAGGCGCTTGACCAACTTTACTCACCGCACAAGCTCAACATTGCCGCGCTGGGTAACGTCGTTCGCCAGCTTCACGTGCATCACGTGGTGCGTTTTGAAGACGACGCGGTGTTCCCCAGTCCTGTTTGGGGCGTGGGCACGGTTCAGCCTTACGGGTCCGATGAGCTCACGCAAACAGTGAGTGCGCTAACAATTGCATTTGACTTGCTGTAGCGCGCTCAAATCCCACCTCAACGCTGGGAATTCACTCTAGCCGAGCGCGCGGCGCGCGACGTTTAGCGGTGTTGGTCAGACCACGTCCATGCTTTTTGGGGTCTATTTCGCAAAATGCGATTTTTAGGCGGCTTGAAGCTCGGCCTCTTCGAGTGCAATGTTTTGGCAGTCACTGTTACGCTGAAGGCGGTAAATGAAGAACTGAGCGCAACCAAACGATCGGAAGAAGACGCGTTGAATGGCGTTGTTTTCTAACCATGAAACGTTGTAAATCATGACTTAATCTCCTTTTCTGTACAGAGTGTTTCTGAGGGTTTTTGGAAAAAAGGACCCTGTGTGTAGGGTCCAACTCAGAAAGACCAAGACGATTGAGCGTGCCGATGAGTGCCGCTCGAGAGAAATATTCGCAAAACGCGAATAAAGTTGCAAGATAATAATCGCAAATTGCAAAAAAAAGTTCATTGCGCAGTAGACGGGATCACTCGGCGTTAGACGTACTACTATGACCAGAGACTAAAAACGCCAATGTGGCGCTAAGGACAGACCAATGAAAGGACTAACGACGGCACTATTTTGTTTGGGTGTGGCACTCTCGCTCCCTGTCATGGCTGACGATCATCGCGACCGCAAGCCAGACGGCAAACGGGTGTCCAAAATGATTAAGCAGCTCGATTCAAACGATGATGGAATGATCAGTCGAGACGAGTTCACGATGCCTGAGCGGCGTGGATCGCCCGACATGCGCATGGATCTCAACGGAGACGGTGAGGTCAGTCGCGACGAGGTGAGTCGTGTTGTTAGTGATCGTGCTGAAGAAGCGCTTTCGCGCTTTGATAAAGAAGACACCGACGGCAACGGCGTCTTGACCACTGAAGAACGGCGAATGTCGGCATTCAATCGAATAGACGCTGACGGTGATGGACAGCTGACGAAGCGCGAGTTCAAAGGCTCTCGAGACGACGCGGAGCGTCGAATGAAGCGGGGTCGGGACCAGAGGCGCTCAAAAGAAAGTAACTCAGAACGAAGAGGCCCTTCAGACGCGTCCTGAAAAACGTCGAGACCGATCGAGTGGGTCGCGATGAATCAGAGCTGGTGGCGCGTGTGTGCCAGGGTGACCGTCGCGCCTACGCGGACCTGGTGGCGCGTCACTTACCTGCTGTGGAGGTCTATGCCCGGCGCATCTTGGGTGATGAGTATTTGGCGCAAGATGTCGCGCAGGACGTAATGTTGGTGCTGTGGCAGCGCTCCGATCGCTTCAAACCAGAGAAGTCACGGCTGACCACCTGGCTGCATCGCATTGCGCACAACCGATGCATCGATCTCTTGCGTAAGCCCGGATACAAGACTCTTGAGGACGCTCAGGAGGTGGCTGCGCAGGCACTAAATACGCACGAGATGCCCGGTGTTGCGAGCATCGACGGCGCCTTGTACGAGCTCCCCGAGAGCCAGCGTACGGCGCTGGTCCTGACTTATTATCAAAATTTTACGAACCGTGAAGTAGCGCTCATCATGAGTTCCTCGGTTCGTGCCGTGGAGTCACTGCTGTGTCGGGCTCGTGGCAACTTAAAAAAGCACTTGGAGACAGACCAATGAGTCCAGAACGCGAATCACACCGTCGAGCACGCTTGCTCATAGAGGCCTTGGGCGCGGAGCAGAGTGCGTGGCCCGATGC
>DGPO01000070.1:4168-4583 GCA_002390485.1 Halieaceae bacterium UBA4438
GGTGACAGCCAGCCTCGATGCTCAGGCAGTCGCGCTGCAAATTTCACAGTCGTATGCGCAAAAACCGGCTCTTGAGGCGCGCTTGGGCGCTGCTCTTGAGCGTATTGCAGATCTGTTTGCGTTTGGCTCGTGGCGGTCGTCGGTGGCGGCCAGTGTGACATTGAGTGTTGGTGTTGCACTGGGGACGATGGCTTATGTGCCGTCAGAAGATTGGTCTAATGCTGAGCAATACAGCTTCACTGTCATTGGTGAGGAGTAAATTGATATGAGTCACAGAGCATTACTGGGGTTAGTTATTCTCTCCGTCGCCATAAACTTGCTGCTTGCTGGTTTGATCGGTGGGCATTTTATCAAGCAAGGCAACAATCATCCGAAACCTCTGGGCTGGGCCCTTAAAGGGGTGTCGCCGGAAGTG
>DGPO01000070.1:4646-7519 GCA_002390485.1 Halieaceae bacterium UBA4438
GAGACTTAAGGAAAACAGAGCGACGACTGCGGCGTGTGATCGAGTCGGAGACGATGACGCGCGAGGAGCTGACCCGAAGCCTGTCAGCAATGCGAGAGTCAACGGCCCGATATCACGTCCTTATTCACGACATTGGCGTCGATGTCTTGCTCTCACTCGAGACAGACCAGCGCCTCAAGGCCGCGCCGTACTTATTCAGACCGCCGAGCCCGCAGAGACTTTCCGACGGCAGGAAGGCACGGTTACGTTCTAAGGATCGCGGCGATCGGGTTGCACCGGAATCTCCACCTGAGTAAGCGCACGAGGGATCCGGCGGCTTATTAGTGATGCTTAAAATTTCAAGTGAGTCCGCGGGATCATTGCCCTAAGATACGGCTCCTGACTGGGATGGGCATCACTAAATGGATTCGATACTTGAGATACTGCCGCCACTTCAACTTGCGGCGGTTGTCGGGACAGCATTTTTGGCGGCACTGTTAAGGGCTTTCACGGGTTTTGGGTTTGCCATGATCGCCGTTCCCGTTTTCTCTTTGCTACTTCTGCCTGCCGAGGCGGTGGTTCTGGCTGCAAGCCTCACCATCGTGGTGAGTTCAACGAGCTACAAAGAGTGGTGGGGCCGATTTCCAGCGGATCAGTTTGTGCCCATGATCTTGGGGTCTTTGGTGGGCACGGCGGTGGGTGTTTATCTATTAAGCGGCATGTCAAAGGCACAGTTTCAATTGTGGATTGGCATTAGCGTTATCGCGGCCACCCTCGTTACGGCATTTATCAAGCCCTCCGCGCAGCGCAAGGCGCCGGCGTCGGTGACGTCGGCCACGGGCGTGTTATCGGGTCTGATGAACGGTGCGTTTGCTATTCCAGGTCCGCCCGTGGTGGTCTACGCCATGGCGGTTATTTCAGAACCGGCGGCGGCGAGAGCCTTTCTAATGGCATTTTTTTTCGCTTCCAATGTTCTCGCGTTTTTTATGTTCAGTGTTGCAGGCATGGTCACCGCAACGCCTTTGCTTTTATTGCTCTTGGCTATTCCGCTTGGGGTGCTGGGCGATAAGTTGGGGAGTGGCTTATTTCACCGCGTTGGCGGCGCGGCTTATCGGCCAATTGCCTTGGTGGTCGCATTGGTTCTGGGCGGATGGAACACCTACGCGGGGCTCTCCTAAGGTCACTGCTTGAGGTTCTTAAGATCACTGCTTGACGTTGTCTCTCACAATGCGGGCCTTGTCGCGCTGCCAATCACGTTGCTTCTCGGTGTCACGCTTGTCGTGTAACTTCTTTCCCTGAGCAATCGCAATTTTTGCTTTGACCAAATGACCTTTCCAATACAGCGTTGTGCACACGCAGGTTTGACCTTTTTGTGTCAGCGCCTCATTGATCTTAGCGAGCTCTTTTTTGTGCAGAAGTAGTTTGCGCGAGCGGGTTTTCTCCACCACATAGTGTGTTGAAACAGTCTCCAAGGGTGCTATTTGCGAGCCCAGCAGGAAGGCTTCGCCTTTCGTCATTACCACAAAAGCGTCTGTGAGCTGAACACGCCCGGCTCGAAGTGCTTTGACCTCCCAGCCCATTAAGGCGACTCCCGCCTCGAATGTATCTAACAGGTGATATTCGAAACGCGAGCGCTTGTTCTGCGCTATGGTGTTGTCTGACGGTTTTTTTGTTTTACCCATGGCTTCATTATACGCATGGCTCATGTCAGTGTCTGATGTTTATAGTCGTAACTTAGCTCAATGGAAGGTCGAATTGGACAGTAACGTTCAACAGCCGTGGCGGGGGCGTACGACGCTCATTTTTGCCTTGTTAGCCGTGTCCCTTGGCTTGGGTAACGTGTTGCGTTTGCCCTACGTCATTGGCGAGCAGGGTGGTGGTGCGTTTTTGTTGGTGTACCTCGCCGTGCTTGCCGTGGTTGTGTGTCCTGTGTTGGTGGTGGAACTGAGCATTGGAAGTATGGGGCGAAGCTCTCCTATGGGCTCAGTCCAATGGGTTGCATCGCTCGCGGGGCGCGATACGCGCTGGCGTTGGATCGGTGCGTTGCAGGCATTGTTGGCGTTTCTGGTCGCAACCTTATTGCTCGTCCCGATGGTGTTAGGCGCTGAGGCGACCCTTGCGGTCTACGAGAATCAGTGGAACTCAGCAAGTGCCACCGACATTGTGGCGAGCCTGAGTAACATTCAAACCGCTGACCACTTAAAAATACTCGGTGTGCTCATTTTCGTCGTCATGTGTGCGGCACTGCCCGGACCACAGGTGGTCCTGCTGCTCGCTGGGTGGTTACTTATGCCGATGATCCTACTCATGATCTACGCAAGCTTAGGCTTTGCGTTTGAGGTTGGAGATTTGTCAGCGGCTAACGAATGGATTTTCAAATTCAGACCCGAGCAATTAACGCAGCAGGGCGTGGTGACGGCCGCGTTGACTGCCTTATCCAGCTTGGGCGCAGGTGTTGGCGTAGGTTTGGTCTTTGGAAGCCGTTCGCCACGGGGACTGCCCTTGATTCGATCGGTCATCGCGGTCGGAATCCTCGATACGGCGGCCATGCTTCTGCTGGCGATTATTATCGTTGCGATAACGGCGGCCGTTGACGTTGAAATGACACAAGGGTTGGCGCTTTTTGTGGTGGCGATTCCCTACGCTTTCGTCAATCTGCCGACCGGTGAGCTTTACGGTGTCCTCGTCATGGTGTCAATTCTACTGTCGAGTTTGGCGGCGTTGATTGCACTCGTCGAGCCTATGGTCTCGATTTTGCGGCGTGAGCTTTACGTGCCCAGACCCATTGCTATGGGGCTTGTCGCCTTGGGATTGTGGCTGTCGGCATCGTTAGCAATAACCCATCAAGCGACCCGCTTGACCATGGATTCATGGCTTGTACCTGTGCTTGTGCC